>DASVPS010000280.1:0-3839 GCA_036389555.1 Pyrinomonadaceae bacterium | reverse complement strand
GAGCGGTTCGAAGGCGCCGTCACCTACACGACCGAGCAGCAGTAACATGATGCGAGAGACCGAAGAGCAGTCCAGGACGACGGCCGCCGCGCGCATCCTTGAGCGCAACCGCCTCATCGCGCGCGTGGCCATCGCGCGCCGGGGCGGGGCGCGCGTCGTCTTCGCCAACGGCTGCTTCGACCTGCTGCACGTCGGGCACGTCCGCTACCTTGAGGCGGCGAAGGGCCTGGGCGACCTGCTCGTCGTCGGCGTCAACTCCGACGAGCAGGTGCGCCGCCTCAAGGGCGAGGGCCGCCCCTTCGTCCCAGCCCGCGAGCGCGCCGAGGTCATCGCGAGCTTGCGCGCCGTGGACTACGTCACCGTCTTCCAGGAGCCGACCGTCACCGAGCTCCTGCTCGCGCTCCGCCCGGACATCCACGCCAAGGGCACCGACTACACGGCCGACACCGTGCCCGAACGCGAAGTGGTGCGCTCCTACGGCGGCCGCGTCGCCATCGTCGGCGACCCTAAAGACCACTCCTCTTCAAACATGCTGCTGCGGCTCAACCGGCGCAATGAAGTGACGGGTGACGAGAACAGGGGTGAATCGTAAATCGTGAATAGATTTAAGATAGGTTTTATCTATTCACGATTTACGATTTACGATTCACTGTTTTATCTTGTCATTGTCTTATGAAGATTCTCATCGTCAAATTGGGGAGCATCGGCGACATCGTGCATACGTTGCCGACGCTGGCTGCGATCCGGCGCGCGTTGCCGCGGGCGGAAGTGGCGTGGGTGGTAGAGCAGCGGGCGGCGGAAATTCTGAGGGACAACCCTCTCGTGGATCGGCTCATCGAAATCGACACGAAGGCTTTGAGGCGCTGGAGACCGCTGTCTGGGGAGACGCTGTCGGCGACGCGCCGGCAGTTGCAACGGCTCCGCGCCTCGGCCTTCGATGTCGCACTCGATTTTCAGGGCTTACTCAAATCCGCAGCCATCGCACGCCTCGCACGCGCCCCGCGCGTCTACGGTTTCGCGCGCCGCTCTTTGCGCGAACCGGCCAGCCGCTTTCTCTTGACCCACACCGTTAACGTTCCGCTCGACACGAACGTCATACGTAAAAACCTCGCGCTCGCCTCGGCCGCGCTCGGCATCAGCGTGCCTTTGGACGGAGACGAGTTCGAGTTTCCGATTGCCGTCTCGCCGGAGCAGGAGCGCGAGGCTCTGGATGCCGCCGCGCTCGCCGGCGGGAAGTTTGCGATTTTGAACGCGGGCGGCGGGTGGCCTACGAAGTTGTGGAGCGCGGAGCGTTTCGGCGCGCTCTCGGACGCGCTTCTGGAGCGACACAACCTGCGCTCGCTCGTCACTTACGGGCCGGGCGAGCGCGAGTTGGCGGAGAGCGTGGTGCGTGCGAGCCGGACGGGCGCGGCGTGGCCGGTGAGTCTCTCTTTGAAAGGTTTTTACGCGCTGGCGCGGCGTGCGTCGCTCTACGTCGGCGGCGACACGGGGCCGACGCATCTGGCCGTCGCGGCGGGCGCGCCCGTCGTAGGTCTCTTCGGCCCGACCGAGTGGTGGCGCAACGGCAGCCCGCGTGCATCAGACCTGTGCGTCGAACGCACGGAGATCGGCTGTCGCACAGACTGCCATCGCCGCGCGTGCTCCGTGTGGATTTGCATGGACATAGAGGTGGCGCGCGTTGCGGCGGCGGCCGACGAACGGCTCAGGCGCACCGTCGGGTTGAAGCGTGCGGAGGCATTGACGATTGCGTAGAGGCGGGACATGGGTGCAGCGTTGGCGGGTGCCGCTCGGATTTTTGACGGCCGCCCTTTTTATCGTGCTGGCGAGGCCGCGCCCGCTGACGCTCATCCTCGGCGGGGCGGTGGCCGTCTGTGGGCTGCTCGTGCGCGCATGGGCTTCGGGTCACATACGCAAGAACGATGCGCTCGCCATCTCCGGCCCCTATGCCTACACGCGCAACCCGCTCTACCTCGGCACGTTCATCTTAGGGATGGGCTTCACGGTTGCGGCGGCGGGCGGCTGGCTGCTCTTCGGCGTGCTCGGCGCTATCTTCGCCGCATTGTTTTTGGGCATCTATTTGCCCGTAATGCGCGTCGAAGCCTTGACGCTCGCGGGGCTTTTCGGCGAGGACTACGAACGTTATGCGGCGGCCGTGCCTCTGCTCTTCCCGCGCCTCACGCCTTACGTTGGAGGCGACGGCGGGCGCGGTTTGAAGTTTGACATGAATCTGTACCTGCGCTATCGCGAGTATCGCGCCGCGCTCGGATTGCTAATCGGATGGAGCGTGCTCGCGCTCAAGGCTTTTCTGTTGAAGTGAGACTTTAGATGCTCAGTCGCACCATCACAATGTTAATCGCCCTGTTCGCGCTCTCTGTCGCCGCCGCGTTCGCACGCGACCCGGCAGCAGCGGCCGCGACGACGAAAGACGGTGATCGCCCGGTCACGCCGAAACCGCTCCCCTTCAAGTACGATGAAGAACTCACCTACGAGGGCGAGTTCTCCAAGTTGCTGCTGCGCGGCATCAACATCGCCGAGTTCAAATTCACGGTCGAGCGTCAGAAGGCGGCGGCTGCGCCCGAACGCACGGGTGCGGCCGCGCCCCCTTCGCTCCTCGTCTTCAAAGGCGACGTTGTGGCGCGCGGTTGGTTTCGCAAACTCTTCGGCATAGACTTTCACTACAACACGGAATCCATTGTCGATGCGACCTCGCTCCTCATCCTGAGCAACAGCACGCGCGACGAGCAGGGCAAACGCCTGCGCACGAGCGAAGCCGTCTTCGACCGCACACGCAACCTGCTGACGTGGACGCAGCGCAACCCGAACGACCCGCAGAGCCAGCCGCGCGTCGTCGCCGTGCCGCTCCAAAACGCCTCGCACGATCTCATCTCCGCCATCTACTTTCTGCGCACACAGAAGCTCGAACCCGGCCGCACTCTGGAACTCACCATCAGCGATTCCGGCGCGGTCTATCGCATCCCGGTCAAGGTCGGCGCGCGCAAGCGCATGAAGACAATCGTCGGCCGCGTGCAGGCCGTCCGCGTGGACATCGAAATCTTCGGCGCGGAACGACTCGTTGACCGCAAAGGCGAGATGACCATCTGGATCACAGACGACGAACGCCGCCTGCCCGTACGCGCCCGCATCAACACAGACATCGGCACGCTCGACATCAAGCTCAAAAAAGTCTCAGGCGACGCCGCCCCCGCCGCGCGCCGCTAACTCGCACTTGACAACGCTTGCCGGTCTGAACATAGATCAAGGCCGAAAGTGTAAATAGCTCCTTCCGCAAAGTATTCAATCTTATGGACTACGTTATTGAAGACATGAAAGCCGAAGATTGGGAGGAGGTGCGCGCCATTTATCTTGAGGGCATCGCGACGGGCGTCGCCACTTTTGAGACGGACGCCCCGGCCTGGGAGAAGTGGGACGCGGGTCACTTGCGAAAGGCGCGGCTGGTAGCGCGTGTCGGAGACGAAATTGTGGGCTGGGCGGCTTTGAGTCCCGTGTCCGACAGGTGCGTGTATGGCGGCGTGGCGGAGGTGAGCGTGTACGTCGGGGAACGCGGGCGCGGCCGTGGCGTCGGCCGCGCTTTGCTCGACGCGCTCGTCGAGGCGTCGGAGCGCAACGGGATGTGGACGCTTCAGGCGGGCGTGTTCCCGGAGAACGCGGCGAGCGTCAGGTTGCACCTGCGCTGCGGCTTCCGAGAGGTCGGCAGGCGCGAGCGCATCGGGAAGTTAAACGGCGCGTGGCGCGACACACTGCTCCTCGAACGCCGCAGCCGAAACGTCGGGACGACTTGAACTGCGCGCCGCCGAAAGTCGCGCGCTCTCTACCGCCAT
>DASVPS010000279.1:0-4645 GCA_036389555.1 Pyrinomonadaceae bacterium | reverse complement strand
CATCAGCAGCGTGGGACAGCACGGTAACGAAGAAACCATTAAGAAATATATCCAAGCGCAAGGTGCACAATACGAGCAACTTCATCGGGAGCAACTCAACCTCTTTTGATACCCCGCAGCTTGCTGCGGGCGAGATTCATTATTCCCTTTGGCTGTTCATCGGGTAAAAAGTTTCGAGCCATCCGTGATACTGAAATGAAAAGAAGTAACCGCTCCACTCGCAAAAGGTTCGCCGCGCTTCTCCTACTCGCATCGCTGTGCCTCTGCAACTTTGGCGGGCTCGCGGCGCGCGGGCAAATTTTGTCGGGCGGGAAGCGCGCCAAGGCTACGGGAAGTTCCGAAGTCCAGACGGCAGGCACCACGGCCATCAAGACCAAAGCCCCCCTGTCGAAATTCTCCGCCCGGCTCGACAAACTCTCGCCCGATCTGGCGCAACAGTTGATCCGTTCCATCAATCGCAAGAAAATCTTCCGCGTCGTCTGCCAGTTCAACGCCCCGGCCGGGAGCGGCGTCGAGGCCATATACACGCGACCGCTCGTGCGCGTCAATTATGCCTTCCAGGATTCCAGACTCGTGAGCGCGGAGATGCCCGCCGCAGACGTGCTGGAACTGACGAGGTTCGCGGAAATTTCCTACATCACGCCCGACCGAGAAGTGCGCACGCTCGGCCACGTCTCCGCCACGACCGGCGCAGACCTCGTGCGCAATCAGGCGACCGGCGGACTCGACGGGACGGGCATCGGCATCGCCGTCCTTGATTCGGGTATCGAGCGCAGCCACAAATCCTTTCGCGACGGGCGCACCACCGATAGCGACGTGCGCATCGTGGCCGAAGAGGATTTCGTCAACTACGGTAACGCCTCCGACCAGTACGGACACGGCACACACGTCGCCTCGATGGCGGGCGGCAACGGGCGCATCGCCAACGCCGCTTACGTCGGCATCGCGCCAAACGCCAACATCGTCAATTTGCGTGTGCTGGACAACGAAGGGCGCGGCTCGGTCTCGTCCGTGTTACGCGCGCTCGATTGGGTGATGACGAACCGCGCGCGCTATAACATCCGCGTCGTCAACATGAGCCTCGGCATGCCTGCGGTTGATTCGTACAGGAACGATCCGGTCTGTCTCGCGGTGCGGCGTCTGGTTGATGCCGGGATCGTCGTCGTCGCGGCGGCGGGCAACAACGGCAAGTCCGACGACGGGCAAAAAGTATACGGTCAGATTCACTCGCCCGGCATAGAGCCTTCGGCCATCACCGTCGGCGCAACGAACACCTTCGGCACGAACGAGCGCGGCGACGACGCGGTTGCCACCTACAGTTCACGTGGCCCGACGCGCGGCAGCTACGTCGATGCGGAGGGCATACGCCATTTCGACAACCTGCTCAAACCCGAACTCGTCGCCCCCGGCAACAAGCTCATCGGCGCGCAGGCGGAAGGTGAATGCCCCGAAAGTCAGGAAGATTGCGGCGCGAAGAATTACCTGCTCACACGCAACCCGCAGATGGAGGCCGGCGTGAGCACGGACGACAGCCGTGCGATGATGTTCATGAGCGGCACTTCGATGGCCGCCCCGCAGGTGGCCGGCGCGGCCGCGCTGCTTCTACAAGTCAACCCGACGCTCACGCCGAACCTGATCAAAACGATCTTGATGTACACGGCGCAGCCGCTCTCCGGCTTCAACATGTTCGAGCAGGGCGCGGGGCAACTCAACGTCGAGGGCGCGGTGAGGCTCGCCAAACTCGTCCGCCGCGATCTCACGAACAGTACGCCCGTCGGCACGCCGCTCCTGACCGGCGCAGCCCCCGCGCCGCGCACCAACATCGCCGGGCACACCTTCGACTGGGCGCAGGGCATCGTCCTCAACTACAGCTTCGCGACCGGTCTAGACCTCATCGCCGATTACCAGCGCATCTACAATCTCGGCGTGATTATTAGTGATGGTGTGATCATCAGCGACGGCGTAATTATCAGCGACACCATCCTGCGGCGAAATCCGGCTTTTCTCAGCGACGGCGTGATCATCAGCGACACCATTTATACGAGCGATGGCGGGTTGTTAAGCAGCGGCTTGCCTTATATCGCCGTCGGTGTGATTATCAGCGACGGCGTGATCATCAGCGACGGGTTGCTGCGCGATGATGGCGTGATCATCAGCGATGGCGTGATCATCAGCGACGTTATTTTGAAAGCTCAGGGAACGATGGCGTCGGGCGACAACACGAGTTATGCGCCCGTGGTGGTTGACACCGGAACGGACTATCGCGGTTATTGATGTCGAATGTCTGCTTCCGCGCCGAATCGCTCCAAAACCTCAACACTCACTTTTGGATATATCAACGTTATGTCCCGACCTCTCAATCCTGCTCTGACGTCACCGTCGCCCTCTCACCGGCGCGCGAGTGCAGCACCTTCCAATCACCAACCGACGGTGCAACTTCTCGTTCCCGGCCAGGAAGATGAAACTCTAAAATTTCTCGCCTCACGCCCGATTCACAATGTCATGCTGAGTAGTATGATCAGCGACAATGGTTTTGAGAGCAGCCTGAATCGCGGGGATTTTTATGCGTGCCGCGATGCAGAGGGCGCTCTGAGCGGTGTCGCCTTGATCGGACATCACATCATCTTTGCCGGTCAGTGTGCCGAGACCATCGGCGCGTTTGCGCGTCAGGCGCGCGCACACCGTGAGTCGCACGTGATCGTGGGCGACCGCAAGGCCGTCAGGCAGTTTTGGTCGAGTTATGCCATGGCGGGGGAGTCTCCGTCGCTGGTGCAGCGAGAACTGCTGCTGGTGCAGACATGGCCTGTCGCGGTGTGCGAACGGGTGGCCGGATTGCGGCTCGCGACGCTCGATGATTTAACTCACGTCGCCGCGGTTCACGCGCAGATGGCGTTTGCGGAGAGCCGTGTCAACCCGCTGGAGACGGACGAGGCGGGCTTTCTCGCGCGTCTGGCGCGACGCACGGAGCAGGGACGTGTCTGGGTGTGGATTGAAGATGGCCGCCTGATTTTTAAGGCCGACATCATCTCCGACACGCCCGATGTGATTTATCTCGAAGGCGTCTACGTGAACCCGGAGGAACGCGGCAAGGGCTACGGCCTGCGCTGTCTTTCGCAGTTGAGCCGCGGGTTGTTGCAGCGTGCGAAGTCGCTGTGTTTGCTGGTCAACGAAGAGAACCTAACGGCGCAATCTTTCTATCGCCGCGCGGGTTACAAACTCCATAGCCATTTTGAAACTATCTATCTTCCGCCTCAAGTGTGAGGTGTGTGCCGCTCCCGCCTGCCTGTCAGAAACCATCATTTGTGATTTAGCAACCGAGCAATTATCATTCGTCTCAAACCAAACGGTCGGCCAGGTGACATGCTGCACCTGGACTTCTAGTTGAGCCGGCGAAGTTTGTAGTTGACGAATCTGATTGTTCACTGCCAGATATTGCACAAATCACACTCCGGGATGTGAACATTCCAGTGGAGGCCGCCGAAAAATGAACAGGGAGACAGGGGAGACGGAGTTCGGCGTCATCAGCTTGAATGATGCGCGTACCCGTGCGCAGGTCACCCGCCAGTCACTTGAGCAGGGACTGGAAGACGTGCGCCTGTTACTCGACCAGGGTCTCACTTCCGAAGTGCTGAAGCGGACGGCTGCGCTGATGCGCGCTTTCAAGCAGGACGCATCGTTGCTGGCGCGTGCGCGCTGCCTGCTCTCGGCGGCGCTGGAGATGCAGGGGCGTTATCGAGAGTCGCTCGAAGCCGTGCAGATGTACGAGCAGCCCGAAGAGCGAGCCAAGTGCGATCCCGTCTCTTCCATCTATCTCGGCATCCAGCTCGGCCTCGCCTACAACTACACGGGCGACCATCCGAAAGCCATCGCGCTCCTCAACGGCGCGTTGCGCGAAGCGACGGAGCACGGCGGCGGCGCGCAGGTCGGCTCGGTCTACGTCGCGCTCGCGCGCGTCTATCGCAGCATCAACGAATACACCATCGCGCATGATCATGCGCAAAAGGCGCTCGAACATTTTCGCGGCACGGGCGACTGGCGCGGACTCGCCGAAGCCTATTTCGCCATCGCCCTCGCAGAACTTTTCGAAGGCAACTACGAGCCTGCCCTGAACAATCTGGGGCAGGCGTTGAAACTCGTCGGCGATCATCCCGCGCCCTACCTGCTCGGCAAAATCTACACGAACATGGCCGGCGTCTGCTGGTTTCTCAAGCGGCCGCACGACGGCATCAAATATTTAGAGACGGCGATCAGCTACTACGAGCGCACAGAGCACAAGGCCAACGCCGCCGACGGCTACAACAATCTAGGCATCCATCTCATCCTCGTCGGCCACTGGGATCGCGCGCAGGAAGCTTTGGAGCGCGCCCTCGCCCTCGCCTCCGAGACGGACAAGCGCGGCGAGCAGACGATGATCCTCGATTCGCTTGGCGAGTTGTTGATGCTGCGCGGCGAACTGGAAGAGGCCGAACGCTACCTCGAACGCGCCGTCGAACTGTCGCAGGAGCACGGCAACAAGTGGTATGTCGGGCAAGCCCTGCGCACGCTCGGCCGCTGCCATCTCGCGATGAACGATTTGGAAGGCGCGCTCGCCGACGGCACACGCGCCCTCGAATACGCAGAGCGCATCGGTGATCGACAGGCGATC
>DASVPS010000278.1:0-15992 GCA_036389555.1 Pyrinomonadaceae bacterium | reverse complement strand
AGCGCAGGCGCGCACGCTCGGCGGCGGCGCGGGCGTCGAAGGCGCGCGTTTCTTCGAGTTCGCGGTAGTAAGCGTCGGCAGCGGCGGAGAGCGTGGCGTGCCCGCCCTGCGTGAAGTGGGGCGTGCGCTGCGGGGGCGTCTGCTGCTGGCCGCTCTCGCCGAGGCGCGGCGGCGGTTGGTAGAGGTCCGCGATCTCCTGACCCTCGCCGCGCGGCGTGCGCAGGGCATCCACGACGCGCCCCGCCGCGTCGAGCAGGAGCAGGTTTGCGGCGCGTCCCGTGAGTTGCGCGACGAGCGTCCAGTCGTGTGTGTCGCCGACCGCGTCGTATGAAGCGAAGGTGAATCGCACGACGCGCTCGCCCTCGTCCTTTGAGACGCCGAGCACGCGCGCGCCGCCGAGGTGCTTGCGCATGGTCAATACGAAATTCGACGGCGCGAGCGACAGCTTTTCCAGTTCGCGCACCGTGCGCGCGATGGTGTAGAGGCGCGGCGCGGCCGGGTCAACCGAGATGAACAGGTAGCGGCCGTCGCTCAGACGAAGATCGAACGCGAGCGCGACGCGCGACAATTGCCACACCTTGCCCATCATGCGCCCGGCGAGCGCGGGCGCGAGTTCGGCGACGATGCTGGCGATCAGTTGGTCGTTCATCGGGAGGCTGTCAGTTGTCCGTAAGTCAGTTGTCCGTAAGTCAGTGGTCAGTTGTTCATGATTAATGCTTAGACTGTTAAAAAGCGCGCAGGCAAGTTAAGCACAGGCGACGGACAACTGACCACCGACCACGATGGATGGTGCAGAGACAACAAAGCCCTGCGTTGCGCGAACAAGGCAGGGCTTTGTTGTCTTGGTGCGAGGGTTAGTCGGCGATGACGATAGTTCCTGAGAGATGATCGTGTGCGGCGCGGCCTTCGGCGTCGAAGAAGGCGTAGAGCAATCCGAGGCCGAGCGTGGCGAGCGAGAGCATGTAGCCGATGGCGCGACGCACGCACTGTCCTGTGGACGGCGACATGCCGGTCTGTGCGTCAACCGTGCGCAGCGAGACGAGCGACATGCCCCACGTGCGCCCGGCAAGTGCGGTCGCCGTCATCAGATACAAAAACATCAACACGACGACGATGCCGCCCATCGAAGCGACGACGCGCACGTCCGCCCAGTTGCCGCTCGTCAGTTCGATGATGGCCGCGAACGGCGTCGAGGCGAAACCCACGACCAACAGATCGACGATGCCGCCCGCGATGCGTTTCGAGACGGGCGCGTAATCGTCTGCCGCGACGCTCTTCTCCACAGTCTCCGAGTGATTCGAGAGCACGGCGGCGTGCATTTGCGCCTCGATGCGGGAGAGCGAAGCTTCGTCTGCGAGGACGGGGATGTGGCGGCGCGCTCTCGTCTGTGCGGTCGCGCTCGCTTCCGCCGTTGTCGTCGCTACAGCGGGCGGGACGATGGCGAGCGGCGGCGCATTGCGCGCCTGCTCGGCGGGACGCTCGACCTCTCCGGCAATGACTGTTGCCTGTCCGGCAGGGGCGTCGGGCGCGCTCGGCACGGCGTGGCCGTGTACGAGTTCGGTTTCGGGCGCGGCTTGATAATTCTCCTCGACGACGCGCGCCGTGGCCGCCGCCGCTCCGCCGCTTCCTCTCGACGTGCGAGTCACGGGCGGGGGCGGATTCGATTGGCGCGCGCGCTCGATGCGTTTGAGCGCGGCGACGACGAGCGGGTTCGGTTGCGGTGCCTGTGGCGGCGGGGGAACGAGGCCGAGCGGCGGCGCGGAAGTTTCGGCCGTCGCGCCGGAGGCGACGTCTGCGGTCGGGTCGTCAACGATGCCGAAAGAGATGTGGCCGGGGGGCGGCGCGGAGACTTCGGCTTCGCGCGCGGCTTCGAGTGCGCGCCGCTGCTGAATCTCGCGCACGCGCTCGCTCAGTTCCTTGCGCCACTGCGGCTTGGGCGGGACGCCGGGAAACTCGATCAGCGTCGAAGTAGCGGTTGCCCCGGCCGCGGCGGTCGCGCCTTTCGCTTCGGGCGCGGCGACCGATGCGCGCTTGGTTTGACGTTCGTGACTGGTCGAAGTTGGCATAGGATTTTCTTCGGGAGGCAGGGAAGCCGCGTCGGCCGATGCAACGTTTGTCGTCGGGCAGTGCGGGCAATTCTCCACGGATTCGGAGTAAGAGCCACCGCACACGACACACTGCATAGACTGAGAGCCTCCCCTGTGGAAATCTTCAAATTTAAATCTTTTGGGATGACGGGCGAAGCCGGTAAACCCAAGCCCTTTGCGGAGTCGCGGCGGATGCTATCAGAGATTACTTTAAGTCGTCAATCAGAAAATACACAAATCAATGTAGTTGGGCGGCGGGAAGGCACAAGATAGGGGAGCGTTTGAGGGGGAAAGGGAAACGGGGAACGGGGAAAGCTTAAGACCAAAACGGAAAATCAGGTGAACTGTGGCGACAGGAAACAGAGTCAAGTATTGCCTGACTTCTAGACCCTTGTACCTTTTCCTCTGACCCCTTTGCCTGTGTTTCAGATCGGTTGGCGACCGGAGAAGCCGGTTTCGAGGTCATGCCACCACTCGATGCGGTCGCCTTCGCCGAGTTGCCAGCAGAGCAGTACGACGCGCCCTTCGCGCAGGGAGGGAAAGTCCAGCAGGCCGCGCTCGTAATCCTTGAGTTGGACGCCTAAAGCCTCCAACTCGCTCGTGCGTTCGGCGAGGCTCATCAAATCCGTCACGTACTGCGGCCCGTCGGCCATGAAGCCCCCGCCGAGCGTCGCTTTCTCGGCCGCCACGCGCGCCTCGTCCTGCAAGGACACGATTTCGCGGTGTGCGCGCGAGATGGCCGCCGCAATGCGCCGCACCGTCGGCAACATCGCATTGGCTTCCGAGAGAGTGAAGAGTTTCATAAGAGCAGAGGTCAGAAGTCAGAGGTCAGAGGTTAGCGAAGACAGTTTTAACTGATCTCTAACCTCTAACCTCTGACCTCTAGCTTAATGGTCGTCGGTGATGCGTATGAACTCCGAGTGGGCGTTGAAGTGTTCGGTATCTTCGGTGATGTCTATTTCGGCGATGGCGGCGGAGACGGTCGCCGTCGGAGCGAGTTGTTCGTGGCGTTCGCCGACGGGGAGCGGGGCGTCTTCTGCGCCGGGCAGGAACGAATGGGTGTGCGAATCCTCGTGCGGATGGTGCTCGTAGTAGCGCGGGCCGTGCGAATGTTCTTTGCGCACCTTGTCTGCGATCTCGCCGAGGTCTATGAAATAGTCGGCCACGTCGATCAACTTCGGCGCGCTGTTCGAGCGGAAGCCCGCCACCTCGACCCGGCAGCCTTTGTAGGCGACGGCGTTGACGGCGTAGACGAAATCCTCGTCGCCGGAGACGAGCACTGCCGTGTCGTAGCGACCGGCGAGCGAGAGCATGTCCACGGCGATCTCCACGTCGAGGTTGGCCTTGCGCGTGCCGTCGTAAAAGGTCTTGAGTTCTTTGTGGATGACGCGGAAGCCGTTGCGGCGCATCCAGAGCAGGAAGCCTTGTTGGCGTTCCGCGCCCACGTCAACGCCGGTGTAGAAGAAGGCACGCAGGAGCCGGCCGTCGCCTAAGAGCACGCGCAGGAGCTTGTTGTAATCAATGTCTATGTTGTGAAACCGCGCTGCGTGAAATAGGTTGTTGCCGTCAATGAAAACCGCGACTCTGCCTCGATAGCCTAACTGCCATGAAATATTGTTGGTCGGATCGAAATGCTGCATGCAAAAACACGCTCCGTTGTTAAAATTTTTGAACGCTGAAATTTCATAGGTCTGATTAACTTCATTAACCTCTAGGATGCCGCCGCGAGGCACGTCCGGTCAAGCGAAAACGTGTCGGCCGGCCGAACGCCCCTTCCAAACGCACCGGCAGGGGCTACTGTGCCGGCAGCCTCTGCCCGGCCGGTTTATCTACGGATGGCGCGGCCTGCGTCTGCGCCGCGATGATCTCGCCTCTGACCGCATCGAGATAGACGAGATAGGGCGTCGCCCCTTTGCCGACAGCTATTTCCCATGCGACGCGCAGTTCGAGCGCGCCTGCGGCGTCGCCTGCGGGGCGTAGGGGATAGACGACGAGTTCGCGCGGCGTGACCGTGTCGTCGGGCGCGACGGTGTAGGTCTGCGGCGCGCTCGCACCGGACAACGTGAAGGAGCGGCCGCGCACGCGCTCGATGGCCTGCTCCGCCGTCAACTGCTGCGGGCGCACGAGTGCGAGCGCGCGGCCGAGGCGCTCCGTGTCCGGGATGGCCGTGGAAGAGAGCGACAGCACGCGGCGGTCGTCCGTGAAGGCGATGTCGAGCACGCCGAAGCCCGCGCGCAGGGGATAGGGAAAGGGTTGTTGTTGATAACGCGCGCGGCGCGTGCCGTTCGCTTCGTCCGTGCGCGCGACGAGCGAGAGGTTTTGCGGCAGGACGCCGAGCAGCGCGCCCGCGCCCGTGATGAAGCGGCGCAGCGATTCGCGCCGCGACTCCTCTTCCGAGTTGGCGCGCACCTGCCCGTCTTCGTTCCTGATCTCGACGAGCGGCAGGCGCAAAGGGGCTTCGGTCGCGGGCAGTTCGCTGATAGTCGCCGTGACGGGTTGCAACTGCGGCGGCGGAACGTTCGGCACATTGTTGTCGCGCGTCAGCGCAGCCCACCCGGCGAGGGCTTGATCGCGCCGCTCTGCGTTGGCTGCGATGATGATCGGATAAGGCGGTTCGTTGGTGCGCGGGCGCGCAGGGTCTGGGTCGCGCGAAGCGGCGCACGCTGACGCCGTGATGATGAGCGAGACCGAGAGCGCGAGGCGCAAAGCGGCCGACGGCGCGTTGAATTTCCCTTTGCGGACTCGTGGCATAAAAGTTTGCTGCTCGAATTGGCTGATGAATAGAGACGCACCGCGATTATACTGCATCGCATCGGAGGCGCCGAACCATCGGCGTCGCACCCGGCGCGCATCGCGCGCTCAAACTTCCGGTCGCGTCGGCCTCTGAAACTTCCGGTCGCAACCCCCGTTCAAACTTGAGGGGCGATTGCAAAGCCACGGCTGCGACGTATAATCACGGGACGGAGAATTGAAGCCTTGTCACACGAAGACGACGAACTGCCGTTGGGGGAGGAAGACGCGGGCGTGTCTCACGTGGTGCGCGCGTTTGCGCCCGCGGAGATGGTCGCGTGCGAGGCGTGCCTGCGCGCCAATCCGCCGACGCGCATGAACTGTCTCTATTGCGGCGCGGCCTTGCCCGTCACGGCCGCAGGAGATGATCTGCGTCGGCCGACGCTGAGGGTGCTGGAGACTTGGGAGCAGGGTTTCAACATCGTGCTCGTGCCGGGGGCGTCGGGCGAGTTGAGTGTTGATAGTTTGACGCAGGCGGCCGCGCTGTTGCGTCTGGAGGCGGGGCAGTTGCGCGAGATGAAGGGGGCGCACACGCCTTTGCCGCTTGCGCGCGCGCCGACGCGCGACGAGGCCGAACTGGTGGAGCGCAAACTTCGCGCGCACGGCTTGCAGGTCGAGATCGTGACGGACGAAGCACTAGGCGTCGAGACCGATGCGCCGAAGCGCATTCGCAGACTTGAGATCGGCGCGGACGCGCTCGTGGGTTGGGCGAGCGCAGAGGGCGAGGGCGTCGGCGTCGAATGGGAGAGCGTGACGCTGCTCGTCGCGGGGCGCATCGCGCGCAAGCGGATCGAGGTGGAGGAGCGGCGCGGCGGCCGTCACCGGGCGGAGGGCGAGGTGGTCGAGACGCGCGAGTTTCACGAAGATGAAAGCGCGCTCGATCTCTATACGGCCGGTTCAAACGCGGGCTGGCGCATCCTGGCGGAGAATTTCGACTATTCGTGTCTCGGCGCGGCGAAGAGTTTGACGGCGGCGGAGAATTTCAAACGCCTCGTCGAGACGCTGCGCGAACGCGCGCCGCGCGCCGTCTATGATGATTCTTACAGGGGCGTGCGCCATTGTCTGAAGTTCGCCTGGCCGCTCGCGGAGCAGACAGAGGCGGGCAGCCTCAAACGCATACGCCCCGGCCGTTACAACGCAGAAGCCGTCACGAGCGTCTCGAACGAGACGCAGTTCACACGCTACGGGCGATTGCTGCAATACTTCCGTCTGCGCGAACTCTCGACGCCTACATGAAAAATTTACGCCGTTACAAACCGAAAGCCGCCACGCCGCCGACGGGCGACGAGCGCGCGAGGCGTGAGTCGCAAGGCGCAGGCACGCGCAACGACAACACGCGCCGCGACAACACGCGCAGCAACGACGAGCGCCGCGATGGAATGCGCAACAACGAAACGCGCAACAATGAAACGCGCTGCAGGGGCGACACGGCGCGCGGCGGGCGAGAGGCACGCGCGGGCGCGCGAGAGCAGAGCGAGGCGAGGCACACTGAAACGAGGCACAGCGAAGCGAGGCAAACTTTCGAGAGGCGCGACGAGAGGCCGCCCGACGAGGCGCATCTCTACGGCGTGTTGCCCGTGCTCGAAGCGTTGCGCGCGGGCAACCGGCGCATCGAACGCATCACGATTGCAGAAGGCGTCAACGAGGCGCGGCTGCGCGAGTTGTTTGAACTGGCGCGCGAGTTTCGCGTCACCATCCGGCGCGCATCGCGCGCGGAGTTGCAGCGGATCGCGGCGGCGGGCGCGAATCATCAGGGCGTCGTCGCACACGTCGCGGCGGTCGCTTACCGCGACGCGGGCGAGTTGACGGATGCGCTCGCGGCGCGCGTCGGCACGAGTGAGCCGCCGCTCGCCGTGGTGCTCGACGGCGTGGAAGACCCGCGCAACCTCGGCGCGATCATTCGCACGGCGGAATGCGCGGGCGTGCATGGCTTGTTCGTGCCCGAACGCCGCGCCGCAGGTCTCACGGAGACGGTGGCGAAGGCGGCCGCAGGCGCGCTCGAATATTTGCCCGTCGCGCGCGCGACGAACATCGCGCGACTCGTAGAGGAGTTCAAAGAGCGCGGCATCTGGACGATAGGCACGGACGCGGAGGCCAACATCGCCTACACGGATTGGGACTGGACGCAGCCGTGCGCGCTCCTGTTCGGCGGCGAGGGCGCGGGCTTGCGTCGTCTCGTGCGCGAACGCTGCGATGCGCTCGTCAGAATCCCTCTGCGCGGTCGTATCCCGTCGCTCAACGTTTCGGTCGCCGCCGCGGTCGTGCTCTACGAGGCGCTCAGACAACGAACCCTTGCGCCCCACGCGACGTATGAAGAGGGGCGAGACGACGGCGAGACGTTTGAAAACAGGGAAAAGGGTCAAGGGTAAAGGGTCAGGGATAAGAATTAAGAGGCGTCCGTCGTATCAATCGTTTAATCAAATGTCCTGACGCTCTGTTCCTTTTGCCTTTAACCCTTTCCCTTTACCCTCACTTCTTTCCCCGGAGGATGCGCATGTACTGTCCGCGATGTGTGGTGCAAAATTTAGACGACGCGAAGTTTTGTCGCGCGTGCGGCGCGGACATACGGCTCGTGCCGCAGGCCTTGCAGGGAACTCTGCACGCCGCATTAGACCGACCTGAGGAGGGCGAAATTGGGAAGCGCGGGAAGGAAAAGAAGCGCGCCCCGGCGACGGTGGATGCCGCGTTGAAGAACATCTTTACGGGGTTCGGTTTATTCATCATCTTTCTCATCGGCCTCTTCGTTTTTCGCGGGGCGTTCTGGTTGACGATCTGGTTCATCATCCCCGCGTTCGCTTCCGTGGGCGAAGGCATCGGTCAACTCATTCGCGCCCGGCAGGAGCAAAAGCGTTTGACGGCGACAGCCTACGAAGACGAAAACTTTCGCCCCGCGCCCTTTGCGCCCGCGGGCGTCGTCAAAGAACTTTCGTCGCCGGACACCACGGAGATCGTACGCACACCCGCGAGCGTGACCGATGTCACGACCAGACACCTGGACGCGCCCTCGAAAACGAACTGATCGATAGCCCGACCGCCCCTACGCAGAGGCCGAAGCCGAGAGGCGCGGCATGCTTGAAGGAGACGCTGAACAATGTATTGTCCGAAATGCGGAACGCAGAACGCGGACGACGCGAGTTTTTGTCGCGGGTGCGGCGCGAACGTGAGCCTCGTGCCGCAGGCTCTCGCCGGGCGCGTGCCCGAACCAATCGCCAAAGGCAAACCCCAGCGGCCGGACAAGGAGAAGAGAGACGACCCGCCAAACCTCACCTACGCCATTGTCAAAACTTTCGTCGGCATCGCCTTCGTGCTCGTCGCGCTTGCGGTGAGAGACGTGTTCCAGATCGCGGGTCACATCTGGTGGTTCTGGATGCTCATCCCTGCGGCCGGCTCGCTCGGCGCGGGCGTCGCCGAGTTCGTGCGTCTCTACCAGCAGCAAGAGCCGAGGCAACTTCCGACGGCTAACGCCTACGTGCCGCCCGCCGTCTCTCAGGGCATGCGCGCAGGCGAACTCCCGCCGCCGCGCGCGGGCGCAGATTTCTACGCGCCGTCCAGCGTCACGGAGAACACCACGAAAATTCTCGACAAGGATCAATAGAGAAGGATCACTGTAAGACTAAACATCAAAGACTAAGCATCAATAAATGATTCTTACCGACCCCGCGCGCGTGCGGCGCGGAAGCCGCGTCGCCGCAGCACGCGAAATAAGCTCGACGGAGTTGCACCGCCCGAAACGCCTCGATGACTGCCACCCGACACACACGCCTCTGCGTTCCCGTCTGCGTGCAACGCGCGGGCGAGTTGCGCCGACGCATAGAGCGCGCCGCCGAAGTCGGCGACGTGATCGAGTTGCGTCTCGATTGTCTGGAAGATGAGGCCGAGCTTGAGCGTGCGACACAGGAACTCCCCGCGCTCTACGGCGAACGCGCGCGCGCCTTCATACTCACCTTCCGCACCTCCGAACAGGGCGGCCATCAAACATCGGATGTGGCGCGGCGCGTCCGTTTCTGGGCTGAGAATTTCTCCCCCGGCCGCGAGCGCGCCGACTATGCCGACCTCGAACTAGACCTCTGCGAGTTTCTCGCGGGAGAGGAAGCCCGCCGCGCCTTGAAGTTGATCGACTGGGAAAAAGTCATCTGCTCACATCACGACTTCGCCGGACTTCCCGGCGACCTCGAAGCCATCTTCGCGCGCATGCTCGCAGCGCCCGCGCGCATCCTGAAGATCGCCGTGCAGGCGCGCGACATCACGGATTGCCTCCCCATCTTCGGCCTGCTCGAACGGGCGCGGCTCGCCGGGCGCGAGGCGATCACGGTCGCAATGGGCGAGGCCGGACTCCTGACGCGCATACTCGCGCCCGCGCGCGGCGCGTTCGTCACCTACGGCGCACTGACGCGCGAACAAGCAACCGCGCCCGGCCAGATAAGCGCGCACGAGTTGCGCACGCTCTATCGCCTTCAAGACCTCAACGAGCGGACGGAGATCATGGGACTCGTCGGCTCGCCCGTCTCACACTCCGTCTCGCCGCACATGCACAACGCAGCCTTCGCCGCGCGCGGTCTGGATGCCGTCTACCTCCCCTTCGAGGTGGGCGATGCGCGCGCCTTCGTACGGCGCATGGCACACCCGCGCACGCGCGAACTCGTCTGGAACCTGCGCGGCCTGAGCGTCACCGCGCCGCACAAGAGCGCGATCATATCCGAGCTTGATTCAATCGAACCGGCGGCGCGCGAGATCGGCGCGGTCAACACCATCGTCGTCGAAGGAGATGCTCTCGGCGGCTACAACACGGACGCACGCGCCGCCCTCGCGCCGCTCGCCGGATTATTAAACCTGCGCGACGCGCGCGTTGCGGTGCTCGGCGCAGGCGGCGCGGCGCGTGCGGTGTTGTGGAGCCTGCGCGAATCGGGCGCGCGCGCCACAGTCTTCGCGCGCGACCCGGAACGCGGGCGCGCGACGGCAGAAACTTTCGACGCCCGTTCGCACGCGCTCGACGGCGCACGCTTCGACGACTTCGATCTCGTCATCAACACGACGCCGCTCGGCACGCGCGGCGAGCGCGAGACGCAGACGCCCGCCGCCGCCGCCCAACTCCGCGGCGCGCGCGCCGCCTACGATCTCGTTTACAATCCCCGCGAGACGCGCTTCATGCGCGAAGCGCGCGAGGCCGGCTGCGAAATAATCGTGGGCGGCCTCCCGATGCTCGTCGCACAGGCCGCCGCGCAATTCAAATTGTGGACGGGACAAGACGCTCCGCTCGACGTCATGAGCGCCGCCGCAGAAAAGCAGAGGTCAGAGGTCAGAGATCAGAGGTCAGTGAAAGACAAGAACTGATTTGACTAACCTCTAACCTCTAACCTCTGACCTCTGCTTTCAACCTCTGACCTCTATTTTTATGCAAGAGAGATACAGCAGGCAGATTTTATTCGCGGGCATCGGCCGCGACGGACAGGCGCGTCTGTCGGCGGCGCGTGTGCTCGTCGTCGGGTGCGGCGCGCTGGGGTCGTCGCAGGCAGAAGCGTTGGCGCGTGCCGGCGTGGGGCGCGTGCGAATTGTGGATCGCGATTTCGTCGAGGAGTCGAATTTGCAGCGACAGACGATGTTCACCGAACGCGACGCGCGCGAACGCATCCCGAAGGCAGTGGCCGCGGCGCGGCGCATCAGTGAGATCAACTCCGACGTGTTGGCCGAGCCGCACGTCGCGGACGTGCATCACGGGAACATCGAAAGCCTCATCGCGGGTTGCGACCTCGTGCTCGACGGCACGGACAACTTCGCGACGCGCTATCTCGTCAACGACGCCTGCGTGAAGCACGAAATCAACTGGATATACGGCGCGGCCGTCGGCTCCTATGGCGTGACGATGACCGTGCGCCCGCACACCAGCCCCTGCCTGCGCTGCGTCTTCGAGGAGACGCCCCCGGCGGCGAGCGCAGAGACGTGCGACACGGCGGGCGTCATCATGCCGATCATCTCCGTCGTCGCCGCCGTGCAGGTCAGCGAGGCTTTGAAGCTTCTGACGGGGCGGACGGACGCGCTGCACGGCACGCTCATGCAGTTCGACGTGTGGCGCAACGAGTGGCGACGCATCAAACTCGGCGACCCGTCACCCGATTGCCCCACCTGCGCACACGCGCGCTACGAGACGCTCGAAGCCGAAGCGGTCGAACTCGCCTCCGTCCTCTGCGGCCGCGACGCAGTGCAAATCTCCCCGCGCCATGCGACGCGCGTTGACCTCCGAGCACTGGCCGCACGCCTGCGCGCGGCGGGCGAAGTCCAAGTCAACGATTACCTCCTCCGCCTGCGCGCGGGCGAGTTCGAGTTGACCGTCTTCCAGGACGCCCGCGCCATCATCCGCGGCACGGACGACATGGCCGCCGCGCGTTCCCTCTACGCGCGCTACGTCGGCAACTAACGCGGTTTTGAGTTGCGTGTCAGATTAAGGCGTTCACTGGCTCACATCATTAACTCTCTCCACGTAACTCTTCCTGCCAGCCCCGCACAAGATTGGCATTCGGCGATTCGATCTCTTCAAAAATCTTCACCGCCGCTTCCATGAATTTCAGCGCCTTTTCGGCTCGCCCAAATTTTTATAGGCTATTCCCAAGTTGCCGAGATGTCTCGCCGTTGCGCCGCGTACCTGCAACGCTTCTTTTCGGGTTATCATCAGAGCCGTGGCAGTTAATCCAACACAACAGAAACTTCATTGATGCTCAACAACACATTTCGCCTGCGCTTCGTTTCAATTCTTTCGCTTTCACTTTTACTCGTCTGCGCCGCATCTCCGGCGCGCGCGGGCGGCCCCGTCGTCTGGGAGACGAATTCGCGCGAGGAGCTTTTGAAGGGCGAGGCGCGCGGCGTCTCCGTCACGGACACGGGCGCGCTCATGCTCGCCCCACGCTTCGTGCAACTGTTCGACACCGAGCAGGCTTACATCTGGTCAACGGCCGCAGATGAGCGCGGCAACGTCTATCTCGGCACGGGGCACGACGGGCGCATCTTCCGCGTCGCCCCGGACGGCAAAGGCGCGCTCCTGTACGACGCGGCGGAGTTGGACGTGACGGCGCTCGTCGTCGGGCGCGACGGCGCTTTGTACGCGGGCACGTCGCCGGACGGCAAAGTCTATCGCATCGGCACGGACGGCCGCGCCGCAGAATATTTCGACCCGCCCGACAAGTACATCTGGTCGCTCGCAGTGCTTTCAGACGGCGCGCTCGCCATCGGCACGGGCGACACGGGGAAGCTCTATCGCGTGCGCGCCGCCGGGGCGAAGCCTGTAGAGTCTCTGTTGATTGACGTGAATGAGACGCACGTCATCTCGCTCGCCGTGGATAAAAGCGGGCAACTGATCGCTGGCACCGATCCGGGCGGGCTGGTCTTGCGCGTCTCGCCGGAAGGCAAGGCGTTCGCGCTCTTCGATTCGCCGCTCAGGGAGATGCACGCGCTCGCCGTGGCGGCGGACAATTCGATCTACGCGCTCGCCCTGAGCGACGCCGCATCGCGCGGCAGCTCGTCGGCCGCAACGACGACTACGACTACGAGCGGAAGTGCTTCGGGCGGCACGGTCACATCCGTAGTGGTCGAAGAGGGCGGGCAGCCATCGCCGTTCGCGGCCGCACCACAAGCCCCTGCGCGCAGCCGGAACGAACTGGCGAATGCGCGCAGCGCCGTCTTTCGCATTCTGCCCGACGGCGGGACGGACGTGCTGTGGAGTTCGAGTTCCGTGACGGCTTTCGCCGTCGCGCCCGCGCCGCAGGGCGGCGTGCTTATCGGCACGAGCGACAAAGGGCGCATCTACTCCGTCACCGACAGCGGGCGCGACACGCTCCTGATCCAGTCTACGGAAGATCAAATCTCCTCGTTCGTCGTGCGCGGGCGCGAGATGTTCGCCGCGTCGAGCAATCAGGGAAAACTGTTTCGCTTCGCGGCCGAGCCGGTGGGCGAAGGCACTTATGAGTCGCCGGTGCGCGATGCGAAGGTGGTCGCCGCATGGGGTCGCATCTGGTGGCGCGGCGCGGGCGCGGTCGAGTTGCAGACGCGCACGGGTAACACCGAGCGTCCCGACATGACCTGGAGCGAATGGAGCGCGCCCTACCGAGACCCGGCGGGCGCGGCCGTCACCAGCCCCCGCGCGCGCTTCATACAGTGGCGCGCGGTGCTGCGCGCTCCCGTGGCGGGCGGCGCAGCGACGGCAGGAGGAGGAGCGGCGGCGGCGGGCGGCGAGACGCGCATCGAAGATGTGAGCCTCGCTTATCTGCCGCGCAACGTCGCGCCGGAAATTTTGTCGATCACGACGCCGCCGACGGGCGTTGCCCTGCTGCCCGCGATTCAGATTCAGGTTGACCCGAACCTCGAAGCCTCCGGCCTCGACCCGGCGCTCATCAGTCCCGTCCCGCAAGTGCCCGCGCGGCGCGCGTTCCAGCGGGGCGCGGTCGCCCTGCAGTGGCAGGCCGAGGATCGCAACGGCGACACGCTCGAATACGCCGTCTACTATCGCGCGCAGAGCGAGCGCGAATTCCACCTGTTGCGCGAGAAACTGCGCGACAACTTCTACACGGTTGACGGCGCGGCGCTCGGCGACGGCCGCTACATCTTCAAAGTGGTGGCATCGGACGCGCCGGAAAACCCTGTCGGCGCGGCGCTGTCCGGCGAGCGCATCAGCGAACCCGTCGAAGTTGACAACACCGCGCCGACCGTTCGTGCGGCGGGCGAACCCGCTTTGAGCGGCGAGCGCGTGCGCGTGAGTTTCGTCGTGGAGGACGCGCGCGGGCGCGTGCGCCGTGCGGATGTGAGCGTTGACGGCGGGGCGTGGCGCGCGGTCTTTCCCGAAGACGGCATCGCCGACAGCCCGCGCGAGACCTTCACGCTCGACCTGCCGCTCACGGGCGCGGGCGAGCACACCATCTCCCTGCGCGGCTTCGACGCCAGCGGCAACGCCGGCAGCGCGCGCGTGCTGGTGAGAAGATGAAAGTAAGCAGTGAGCAGTGAGCAGTGAGCAGTTAGAACTTCGGGGCGGTCGCAGGGTTGAGTTTCGCGGCCGGGCGACGCCTTTTCAAGCTTTTTTACCGCTCACCGCTTACTGCTTACTGCTTACTTTTTACTGCTCACTGCTTACTGCTCACTAATTCCTACACGATACCGTATGAGTTGCACCGGAAAGCGTGCGCGCCTGCGTGTAACGCGGTAAACTATGGACTGTAAAAGCAATAGGATGGCGGGGCGGCATTTGTGGCATCCATATTGCTCAGGTAAAGAGGCGAGACGAATGCGCGTCTCTCTCTCCCTCCCATGCGCGTCTCTGACACAATCAGGAACATGAGGAGGATGGAAGAGTAGTAATGATGAATTATTTAAAGAAAATTTTAGCGTCCGCCCTGATCTTCTCGGCGCTCTCCGTCAGTTCGCTGGCGGCGCAGCCGCAGAGGGAGCAGCGCGATCCTCCGCCGAAAGACCCTAAGGTCTTCGACAAAAAGGATAAGGAACCGCGCAGGGAAGAACCACGGCGGGAGGAACGCGAAAGGCCCAGGGAAGACAGGCGGGGAAAGCCTCCGGCCTAAACTCGCCCCGGTTCTTTCGTACGGAGCGTGCGCGCGCCGCGCGAAAGTCCAGACGGGAACGCGCCGCACGCAAATTATTCGACCTGTTTCGACACAACTGATGCCCCCTCAAAAACGTCGGCAACGATAAGCCGCCGTTCTTGGGCGGGCATCAAGACTTTTCAGGGTTCACAGGGAATTGGAAGATGAGGAACTACACACGCACGAGGCCGTCCATGTTGAGCATCATCGCCGTCGCCGCTATCGCCTGCGCGGCGTTCGTCGGCGGAAATTTGTTGCCGGGCGCGAATGCGCAACGCATGAGAGGGCAGCGTAGGAACGTCCAGGCGGTGAGCGTTGACCGGGGCACCGTCGCCCGCGCCGAGTCTTACACGAGAGACCGTTTCAACTATTTTACGGAGACGCCGCGCGGCGCACGTGTCGCCTCAGTCAACCGCCCGCGCGCCGAAGCCCTGCGTGCGATTGACGAAGGATTGACCGACCTCTTCGCCGCCGCGCGCCGCACCGGTTATCGCGCGCGTCTCAACTACGCCGACTACGTCGTCTTCATCGCCCGCGCCGACCGCACGCGCGACAGCACCGGGGCTTATTCGCCCGACATGGCCTTCGATGCGGGCTACTATGCCGGGACTGTCTATGATCGCGGCGGCTCAATCTATGCGGCCGGGATGGTCTCATCCTACAACCCGGGCGCGCTCGTCGTCGCCGAACACGAACGCGACTTCGGGCGCATGGCAAACGTCGTACGCTACGAAGGCGAGCACCTCGTCCTCTACCACAACGACCGCCGACGCTTTCAGGAAACCGCCGACCACTCGCGCGCCGGCGCGCACCCGATACTGAGATAGAAGATAATGATGAATGCGGAATGATGAACGCGGAATGAAGACAGTTGATCTTCATTCCGCGTTCATCATTCCGCATTCATCATTTTATTTGATCAGTTTCGCCGTCAACACGAGAATCAACGCTTTGTCGCGGAGTCCGGCCGTGCCGACGACGACCTTCTCGCCGTCGCGCACGCCCACGTCGCTGCTGACGACGGCGCGGCCGCCCGAGTCGCCGCCGTCGAGCCGGAAGCGGAAGCTACCTAACTGCGCGGTCGTGATGCCCGACGCGCTGGTGCTCAGCGTGAGCGAGTTGGCCTGAAAATGGTAGCTGAAGTCGCGCGGCGCATTCTCGCCCGGCAACTGTATCTGCGCGACGCCTTCGCCCTGAATGATGTTGGGCGCGTAGTCCTGCCGATCCTTGGCGTGTTGGATGATCGAAGTCAGCAGGTGATAACTTTTGAAGTTGAGCGTCGTCTGCAACTGGCCGATGGCGTCGCGCAGGTCGGGCGGGTATTGATTCGCGCCGCCCGCCACGTTCGCGGCGATGAGAACGTGCATGCGAAACTCGATTTCGGGGCGCGGCGATTCCGGCGTGTCCAGACGCTTGAGAGCCTCTTCGATGGACGAGAGGTTTTCGGGAAAGTCGCGCACGGTGATCGTCTTGAAGTTGCGGTCCGCAGAAGCCAGCGCGCCCTTGAAGCCGCTCGTCAGGAGCTTGATGACGGAGAGTA
>DASVPS010000277.1:0-22390 GCA_036389555.1 Pyrinomonadaceae bacterium | reverse complement strand
CGTCGCAGGCTCCGAAACGTTCGAGCAGTTGCGGCGGGAGCAGCGCAAGGTGCGCTCGCTCGGTCTCTCGACCATCGGCCTGATGACGCTGCTGTTGCTGTTCGCGGCGACGTGGAGCGCCATTCACCTCGCGCGCGGCATCGGCGCGCCCATCCGCGCGCTCGCCGAAGCAGCCGACGAGGTGGCGCGCGGCAACCTCGCGCACCGCGTCACGACCATCGCCGACGACGAACTCGCCATCCTCGCGGCCTCCTTCAACCAGATGACCGCACAACTGGCGGAGAACCGTCGCCGCATCGAAGCGGGCGCGTCGGAACTTCGCGACAAGAACCTCGCGCTCGACGAGCGGCGCAACTACATCGAAACCGTGCTCGAATCGCTCTCGACCGGCGTAGTCTCGCTCGACGAAGAGAACCGCGTGACGACCATCAACGCCGCCGCCGTGCTCATGCTGCGGCTCGGCGAAGCGCCCCCGGCGGGCGCGCCGCTCAAAGGCATGTTGAGCGCCGAAGATCATCTCGTGCTGGAAGGCGTGCTCGCGCGCGCGCGGCGGACGGGACGCGCCGCATGGCAGATGGAACTGGCGCGCGGCGCATCTCAGGACGGCGGCGTCGTGCCCGTCGCGCTCACGGCCACGGCGCTCGGAAATTTCAAAGAGGGCGGCGCGGGACGCTCCTCGCGCGGCATCGTGCTCGTCATCGAAGACCTGACGGAATTGCTGGCCGCGCAGCGCGCCGCGGCGTGGAGCGAAGTCGCGCGCCGCATGGCGCACGAGATTAAAAATCCGCTGACCCCCATCCAACTCTCGGCCGAACGCATCGCGCGCAACTTCCGTCGCCTGCACGGCGCGGGCGAAGCCTCCGTTGAGACTACGGCGTCGAATGGCGGCGCGGTTAATTCAAACGGCGACGCGCCCGGCGCAAACGGCGGCGCAGTTAATGTAGGCGGAGTTGAACCGGCGGAGCGCCTTGAGCAGTCGCGCGTGGCGCAGGTGGTCGAGGAATGCACTACGACGATCACGCGCGAGGTGGCGGGGCTGAAGGCGATGGTTGACGAGTTCTCGCGCTTCGCGCGTTTGCCGCATGCGCGGCTCGAAGCGTCTGACCTGAACGAGGTGGTGCGGCAGGCCGTCGCCCTCTACGAAGATCGTCTCGAAGACGTGCGCCTCGACGTACACCTCGCGCGCACGCTCCCGCCCGGCATGCTCGATGCGGAACAGATGCGCCGCGCCATAGTCAACCTGATTGACAACGCGCTCGAAGCGATGTCCGACGCTGGCGCGGGCGAGCGGCGCATCACCGTCGCCACCGGCCACGACCCCTCGCGCGGCATGCTCCTGGTAGAGATCGCAGACACCGGCCATGGCATCGAACGCTCAGACTTTTCGCGTCTCTTCCAACCCTACTTCTCCACGCGCGGGCGCGGCACGGGGCTTGGCCTCGCCATCGTCCAGCGCATCGTCAACGAGCATGGCGGGCGCATCCGCGCCGAACCCAATCGCCCGCGCGGCGCGAAGTTTCTCGTCGAAATTCCCGTCACGGATGAACCACAGAGGCCGGAGATCAGAGGTCAAAGGTTGGAAGAAGAACTGACCTCTAACCTCTAGCCTTTCACCTCTGCTTTCACATGGCTGACTCGATTCTCATTGTTGACGACGAGCGCGGCATCCGCGAGACGCTGCGCGGCGTGCTCGAAGACGAGGGCTTCGCGGTGGACGCCGTGGCATCGGGCGAGGAGTGCCTCGACGCCGTCGAACGACGGGCTTACGGCTGCGTGCTGCTCGATGTGTGGCTGCCCGGCATGGACGGGCTGGACACGCTCGCGCGGCTCGCCGCATCGGGTGTGGACTGCGCCGTCGTCATGATCTCCGGCCACGGCAACATCGAGACGGCCGTGCGCGCGACGAAACTCGGCGCGTTCGACTTTATCGAAAAGCCTCTCTCCATCGAGCGCACCGTCCTGACCGTGCGCAACGCCCTGCGCCAGCGCGCGCTCGAACGCCAGAACGCCACGCTCGCCGCCGAGATCAACGAGGAGAATGCGATGGTCGGCGAGTCTGTGGCGATGCGCGCGCTCCGCAAACAGATCGCGGCCGTCGCGCCGACGGATGGGCGCGTGCTCATCTACGGCGAGTCGGGCACGGGCAAAGAGTTGGTCGCGCGCGCCATCCACGCGCAGTCGCGGCGCGCGGGCGCGGCTCTCGTCGAGGTCAATTGCGCGGCCATCCCCGAAGAGTTGATCGAGTCGGAGTTGCTCGGCCACGTCAAAGGCGCGTTCACGGGGGCGACTTCGGCCAAGCGCGGTAAGTTCGAGTTGGCCGACGGCGCGACGCTCTTTCTGGACGAGGTGGGCGACATGAGCGCGCGCACGCAGGCGAAAGTTTTGCGCGTGCTCGAAGAACAACGCTTCGCGCCCGTCGGCAGCGGCGCGCAGATTCGCGTGGACGTGCGCGTCCTGGCGGCCACCAACAAGCGTCTGGAAGACGAGATCGAGCGCGGCAGTTTTCGCGCCGATTTGTTCTACCGCCTGAACGTGATCCCGTTTGAAGTGCCGCCCCTGCGCGACCGGCTCGAAGACGTGCCGCTGCTCGTCGAGCATTTCAACCGGAAGTTCTCCGCCTCCTACGGCAATCCGCCGAAGCGTTTCGAACTCGAAGCGATGGACGCACTGCAAAGTTACACCTGGCCGGGAAACGTCCGCGAACTGCGAAACACTGTGGAGCGCGTGGTCATCATGAACCGCAAGACGCGCATCAACGCGAGCGATCTGCCGCCGCTCGGCGGCGAAGCCCCGCCCGTCGCCGTCTATCGCTTCAACTCCTTCAAGGAGGCGAGCGAGGCGCACCAGCGCGAGTTCATCCGGCGCAAACTCTCCGAGGCCGAAGGCAACGTCACGCGCGCCGCCGAACTGATGGGCATGGATCGCAGCCACCTCTACCGCCGCATGCGCTCGCTCGGAATCAAAGTCCGCGGCGAACGCGAGAACGGGAACTAGTTGTACGGTCGGTCAATTAATTGAAAGAAATAACCCGTACACCCGTCGTTTCGTGATCGCCGATCAACGGCTAGAGTTTCCAACCTGTAGATGATAAGTAAAAGTATCGGCGCGGCGAGGCCGGGATGCTTCACCCCGGCGTGATACATATTTCATTTTCGAGAAAGAATTTCTATGGACATCCAGATTATCGATTTGGTCAGGCGTTTCGACAGTGGCGAAATCCGTCTCCCGCTCATGCAAAGGGAATATGTCTGGCGACCGGCGAAGGTCGTGAAGCTGTTGGACTCCATTTACAGACGCTGGCCTATCGGTTGCTTCTACGTCTGGCACACGAAGCACGACCAGCCTGCGAAGAATCGTCGGGGCGGGTTGCGTGCGCCGCTTCGCTCGATGGACAGCTTTTACGGATTCCTGCTTGACGGCCAGCAACGCCTCACCAGTCTGTCGCTCGCCATACAAGGCCGGGACGAATTCAATCTCAGCACGCGGGCTTTCTTCGATGTGGAGAATGAACAATTCTTCTTGGGAACGATGAAGAAGACGATTCAGCGACGCATCGAAGCCGAAGACCCGACTCTGGTGCCGTTGTCCGACTTGATACCGGGCTTGGAGGTGGATGAGAAGCATCTTCATCAGAACATCGAGCGGGTCATCGACCGTCTCCTTGAGCGGCGCAAACTCGCCCGCAGCAGCCCGAAAGGAGTGGAATATGGCCGTCGCCTCCATCGCGTCGCAAGTATGCTCGACGTGGCGGCGCTGTGTGAGGAGTTTAAAGACGAGCATGAGGAGAACGCCATCGAACTGTTCGCGCGTTTGAATAAAGGCGGCACTTCTCTCTCGGCCGGGGATGTCGAGGCGGCCAGGCTTTCGCAAGAAGCAACCCACCATATAGTCGGGCCAATGAGAGATTTCGTGCAAGAACCCGAACTAAGACGGCTCGGTCTAAACTTCGTCTTCGCCACCCGCGCTCTGGTGACAATCCACAGAGGCAGTTCGAGCTTCTCGAATCTCCCTAAGAACTGGACTTCAAACGCCCGTGACGTTGAGGATTCCTGGCGTCGAACCGAGCGCGGGTTGCGATTTGCGTGCGACCTAGTTCGGGAAGAACTCGGCTGGACGACGAGGAGATGGCTCCCGTCCGTCAACGCGCTCATCCCTATCGCCTACCTGATGAAAGATCACAAGGGCGAAGTGTCCGGACAGGATCGGGAGCAGTTAAAGCGTTTCCTCCTCTTGACGGGTTTCCGCGGCCTTTTCCGCGGCTCGGTCGAATCAGCTATTAACACATTCATAAACCCCCTGCGCGAAGGGTCGCCGCGGAGCAAAAATCGGGCTTCGCGGCTGGTCAAGAAAATCCCGCGAAACCGGCTCTACAAAATTAAGCCCGAAGATATCAAGAGCGCGTCGGGCATGTACTCCGCGTTGATGCAACTATATTTAGCCTATCTGGTTCATCGAGATGCCCGAAGCTGGCCGAGCGGACGACCCATCCGCGAGATCGCGAGCCATGACATCACCGGAGATTTATTGGCGGTGCATCATATCTTCCCGAAGAAGTTTATGCAGCAGTTTGACATAGCCACGGAGAAACTGAACACGGCCGCAAACTATGCGATTCTAGCCCAAGCCGACAACGCGGAGTTGAGCGACCTAGACCCGTCTACCGTTCACAAGGGACTGTCGCCGGGACTGCGTGAAGCAGCATCAGAGCAGTTGTTTTTCCGGGTTTCGGATGAACGCTTAAGCCATCAGGCTTACGACGAATTCATCGACTTTCGGGCGCGGAAGATGGCAGAGCAGTTGAATGAATTTCTGGGGCTCAGCAAATGATAATTCCCGTATGTGTGCCGGGAATGTGATGTCGCCGTGAGCGTCGTAACTTCAAGCGCGAAGTGTCCATTGGCTAATTAATTTTCACTGTATGAGCCGATGCTGCCCGTAAGCGTCGATTCTCCGCGAGATAAAGATTTTGCTGCATGCGCGAGAACGGGAATTAGCATCAAAGTTACTCGCGGCGCGGTGGGGGCGAAAGTTTGCCTTTTGCCGCTTTGACAGTTACATTCATTCTTCTGTCGCCCGGGCGAGACGGCGACGCTCATCCGCGCCGGGATCGGGCGCGGTTTTTATTGCGGCATTACTTTAAGGTTTTCCGATGGATTACACGACTAAAGAACTTCTCAAACGCTACGCCAAACTCGCGCTCGGTCAGCCGTTCGCGCCGGTGCTGTTGAACATCCTCGTCACGTCAGTCTGCGACATGCGCTGCACGCACTGTTTCTTCACGGACGAACTCGACGACCGCCCGCGCAAGAAACTCCAGATGAAGACGCACGAAATCCAGCGCGTTTCGGAGACTCTCGGCGGCAATCTCGGCGTGCTCATACTCGCCGGGGGCGAACCGTTCACGCGCAAGGATTTGCCCGAAATCGTCCGCGCCTTCTACGAGAACAACAATCTCGAATCGGTCTATCTCATGTCGAACGGGCAGATTCAGAAGCGCATCATGCCGGACGTGACGCGCATACTGGAAGAGTGCCCGAACCTGAACGTGGCGGTCGCCCTCGGCATTGACGGACTCAAGGATCAGCACGAGAAGATTCGGCAGAAGCCCGGCTCCTGGGACATCGCCATCGACACCGCCCGCCAGTTGCAGGCGATCAAGCGCGAATACCCGCGCCTCGACATACAGACCTGCACCTGCTTCATGAACACGAACCAGGACACCATTTTCGAGTGGTACGATTTCCTTAAGTATGACCTGCGCCCAGACAAGGTCAACTTCAACTACATCCGTCCGCCTTCAGCCGACCCGAAGGAACTCGACATCGATCACTCACGCTACGCCGAACTCGCGCACATGATCGATTCCGATTCGCGCCACTCGGCCATCAAGAACAACTACGGCGGCGACGCAGGCTTCTTCAAGGCCGCCATAGACATCTACATGCACGGCTTGATTGCTAAGGCGCAGGAAGAACAGCAGGCGCAGATGACCTGCTATGCCGGCACAGCCGGCGGCGTCATCTACGACGAAGGCACGGTCTCATCCTGCGAGAACCTCGATGCGGTCGGCAATTTGCGCGACTACGATTGGAACTTCCAGAAGCTCTGGCTCTCGCCCGCCATGCAGGAGCGGCGCAAGAAGGCACAGTCCGGCTGCTTCTGCACGCACGAATCGAACAGCTACTACCCTAGCTTGCCGTTCAACCCGAAGCACTTGATTCAGATCAAGCGTCTGGAACGCGAGATGAAGAAGTCGCGCAAGCAACTCGAACGCGACGAGGCCAAAGCGGCCGGTCTAACAGTTAAGGCATAGGGGAAAGCCATGACCACGTATCAATTCACTGTTGTCATTGAGCCGGACGAGGAAGGCTTCCATGCCTACGCGCCCGCCTTGCCTGGTTGTCACTCATGCGGGGCGACGGTTGAAGAAACGCGCGCCAACATTGTCGAAGCGATGGAACTTCATATTGAGAGCTTGCGCGAAGATGGAGAGCCTATCCCGACAGAGCCGGAGCCGTTCTTCATCGCGAAGCTCTCTGTCCCCGTTGCCGCATGAGCGAGAAACTCCCGCGCGTGGACGGGCAGCAGTTGATCCGTGCGCTTGAGCGTGCGGGCTTTGAAAGGGTCAGGCAGAAAGGTAGCCACGTGCATCTCCGGCGGGAGTCCGACCGCAGGCGTGTGACTGTCCCGGTTCACAAAGGGAAGACGTTGCCTCCCGGCACTTTGCAGGGCATTTTGCGAGACGCGGGCGTAAAGGTTGAGGAGTTACGCCGACTTCTGTAATTCGCTAACTACGGCTCACAACTGTAAGTCCGTAAGTCAGGCGGTTCATGAGTTTCAATTTATCTTATGTTTAGAGCCAGAGTCCCGAAAATCCTGATCATCTCGTCCGACACGGGCGGCGGGCATCGCTCTGCGGCGGTGGCAATCGCGGCGGGCTTGCAGAAGTTTTTCGCCGGGAACTCTTATGCCGTGCGGGTCGTGCGCGCTATCGAGGAGTCGCATTCGATCTCTGCGCGGCTCGTGAATTTGTACAACTGGGTGCTGCGTCACCGGCAGCACTGGATGAAATATCTCTACTGGGCGGTCAACCGTTTTCGCCCGGAGACGCGGGACTTTTTCTACCGGCGCAGCGTCGGCTACGTGGGCGAGTTGTTCGAGCGTTGGTGCCCGCACGTTGTTGTCAGCGTGCATCCGCTGACGCAGCACGCCATCGGCCGCGTGCTCAGGGAGTTGAAACTCGCGGACAAAATTCCGCTTGTGACGGTCGTGACCGACCCCTGCTACGGCTTCTGGAAGGGTTGGGCTTGCGACGACGTGCGGCTCTACCTCGTGGCGGGTGAAGAGGCGCGCCAGCAGTTGATCGATTACGGAGTTGCGCCGGAGCGGATCAAGATTTCAGGGATGCCCGTCCACCCGAAGTTCAACCTGCCGGACGAGCGCGCCGCGCAGGCCGCGCGCCACGCGCTCGGACTCGACCCGCAGAAATTCACCGTCTTCGTCAACGCGGGCTGGGTCGGCGGCGGCAACATTCCAGAAATTTTCCGCGAACTCGTGCGCGGCGACCTCGACGTGCAGGCGATCTTTCTCGCCGGGAACAACAAAGAACTGCGCGCTGAGGCGGAGACGATTGCGGCGGGCGCGAATTTCCCCGTCAAAGTGATCGGCTATTCCGAACACGTAGAGCAGTTGATGCAGGCCGCCAACGTCATGATCTCGAAACTCGGCGGGCTGACCACCTTCGAGGCGATGGCTTGCCGCGTGCCGATCATCGCCGACGCGACGACCGCGCCGATGCCGCAGGAGGCCGGGGCAGGGACGATGCTGGCGAAACGCGGCGCGGGCGTGTTGCTCGAACGCGCGGGCGACATCGTGCCCGCGGTGCGTCGCATGGTCGAAGACTCGCGTTACTACGCCACGATGCGCGCGGCCACGGCCGGTCTCGCCATCCCCCATTCGACGCGCCGGATCGTGGAAGAGATCACGGCGCTCATCCCTGCACCCGTGCTCGCGGAAGAGGAGCGTGTGACGGTCGCGGACGTGCGAACCGCCTGAAGGCGACGGCGAAAGTCGGGGCGCGTCGAGAGGTCGCAATCGTGAGCCAAGTTGACGCCCGCATGGTGTTCGCGCTTTAATCCTCGAATTCACTACATCTCGCCCGCTCCGAGTCAAAGGAAGCGGGCTTTTTTGGAGAGCGGCCAAGTTGAGTCTTTTGCTGGAAGGGAAACGGGCATTTATTTCGGGGGGCACGCGCGGCATCGGCGCGGCGATGTGCGAAATCTTCGCGCGCGAAGGCGCAGACGTGGCTTTCAACTATCACTCGCGCGAAGACCTCGCCGAGACGATGGCGCAAAAGATCAAGGCGCACGGCCGCCGCGCGCACGGCTTCAAAGTCTCGGTCACGGATCGTCTGGGGATGAAGCGCCTGACGCGCCAACTCGTAGAGGAGTGGGGCGGCATCGATATTCTCGTCAACAATGCGGCGATCAATCGCGGCGACAATTTCGCGACGACGACCGACCGCGCGTGGGACGAAGTGATCGACACGAATGTCGGCAGCCTCTTCGCCGTCACGAAGCCGATCTACAAGCAGATGATCCGCCAGCGCAAGGGCGCGATTCTCAACATCACTTCAATCGGCGCGATCCGCTCGCTCCCCACCTCCGTCCATTACGCCACCTCGAAGGCCGCCATGATCGGTTTCACCAAATGCCTCTCGCGCGAGGCCGCGAACTTCAACGTCTCAGTCAACGCCATCGCCGCCGGAATCTTCGACACCGAACTGGCACACACGCTGCCGCCGCACCTGTTGGAGATGCACAAGGGCTGGTCGCCGCGCGGGGAACTGGGTCGCCCCGAAGAACTGGCCGAGTTCGCCGCCTTCATGGTCAGCGACCGCAACAGTTTCATGAACGGCGAGATCGTCATCATAGACGGCGGCTCGGTGACGTAAGCCGTAACTTTCGGCGTCGCCTCACACCAACGCCGTTGCCGTTCGTTATCGAAACCAACTTCAACCTCAAACACGCCACCAATCACATTCAAAGTTCCCCGATCTTTTTGCAACTGAAAACGAATTTCATTGTTAAGTTTAATTATTTCAATAGTTATCTTGACAGGCGAGGGCGTGAGCGGTAACATCCGCCTGCACTCGAACACTCGACGGTTTTTTTCGCGGGAGGCTTGAACCTGATGGCAGATGCTAATTTAATTGACGCCTTGAATCGCGCGCTCAGTCTCGAACTCGGCGCGGTCATACAGTACATACAGCACAGCTTTCTCGTGACCGGCATCGAGCGCGAAGTTTACCGTAAATACTTTCGCTCGCAGGGCGAGGAGTCGCAGGAGCACGCCCTCACGCTCGGCGACAAGATCGTGGCGCTCGGCGGCGTGCCGACGGTCGAACCGGCCATGATTCGCCAGTCAACCGAACTCATAGACATGTTGCGACAGGATTTGGAAATGGAGCGCGAGGCGCTCGCCGCATACATGACGGCGTGGGCGGCCTGCGGCGACGACGAACTCCCGACGCGCTTCCAACTCGAAGAGCGCATCTACAACGAGAAACTACACGTCGAAGAACTCGAAAAACTGACCTCCGAGCGCAAAGCCAGCGTGACGAGCGAACGGATCACGCTCAAACAGGTCGGCTAAGAAGCTTGGCGCGAGGGAATCAGGGCAAGCGAAGCGACGGAAATGAAAAAGGCAGCGGGCAGACTTATCATCTGCCCGCTGCCTTTTGGTTTGTTTTCCCGGTCTGCCGAGTTTCAGGCGACGGTCGGGAGTTGGATGACCTGCGCGGCCGGTCTGAACTGTCCATCCTCTACACGCCGCCGGTTCAGGCGATGTCGCGCGACGCTGATCGCATGATGCAGGTCGTCGAGTTGTTCGCCGTCGAGCCGGATGGTCTTCTGTGTACACCAGCCGAGACCCTCCGTCCAGGTTGACAGGCGCAACGCGACAGAAGCCCCTCCATCTTCGAGTATGACTTCGACTTGCTGGTCTTCGCGGCCGGATGGGAGGACGTGCGCCGCCGCTCGATTCGAGGATTTCACTGGCTTAACTCCTGAGAAATTTCTATAAAGGCTTTGATTTCGGACTCCGCTTCGCCATTGGGCGAAATTGAAATCCAATTTCAAAACCTATTATCGTAGGCGGGTCTCTCGTCTGTCAAGACAAAAATTTATAGACGGCTGAATTTTTTTGGATGGGGCGAATTTTCGCATCAGCCATCGCCGGAAGATCGTTCGAGCGCGGCGAGGCGCGCTTCGAGTTGTCGAATCGTGCGTTGCATGTCGCCGAGGCGGCGGAAGGCTGCGGTGGCGCGCAGCCAGTCGCGGTTGTCGAAGGCGGGGATGCCAGAGAGCATTTTGCCCGCGGGCACATCGTGGCTGGTCGCGCTCTTGGCCGTCAGCACGCAGTCGTCGCCGATGGTGAGATGGCCGGCCACGCCCGCCTGTCCTGCGAGTATGACCCGGTTGCCGATGTGTGAACTGCCTGCGAGGCCGACCTGTGCGCACAGGAGCGTATCTTCACCGACCGTGCAGGAGTGGCCGATCTGGACGAGGTTGTCTATCTTCGCCCCGCGCGCGATGCGCGTCTCGCCGACGGAAGCAGAGTCAATCGTCGTGCCCGCGCCGATCTCCACGTCGTCGGCGATGAGAACGCGCCCGGTCTGCGGGATTTTCAGCCAGCGGCGTTCTTCGTCCTTCGCGTAGCCGAAGCCGTCCGAGCCGACGACCACATTGTTGTGGATGATGACACGCGCGCCGATCTGCGTTCCCGCGCGGAGCGCGACGCCGGAATGGAGCGTGGAATCTTCGCCGATGCGCACGTCGTCGTAGATCGTCACGTTCGGATAAATGCGCACGCCCGATGCGATCTCCACGTTGCGCCCGACGACGACACACGCGCCGATCCAGACGTGCTCATCCACGCGCGCCGAAGGATCAATGACGGCCGACGGGTGGACGAAGGGCGCAAAATCGGGTTCGGGGTGAAAGAGACGCAGGGCGCGTGTGTAGGCTAGATAAGGGTCGCGCGTGCGCAGGACGGCGATGTCGCCTCTGCCCGCTTCGACGCCTTCTGCGAGATAGACGGCGGAGGCGTGCGTCGTCTGCACGCGCGGCGTGTAGCGTGGGTTGGCGAGGAAGGCGACGTGTCCCGCTTCGGCTTCGTCGAGTCCGGCCGCGCCGTTGATCTCGATGTCTTCGGCCTCGCCTTCGATGGTCGCATTGGTCAGGCGTGCTAATTCTGAAAGTCTCATCAACAAACAAAGCGCGCGCTCAAGTTTCACCGTCGGGCGGGTCTCTCTCTTCAGCGGCACGCATCTCCTACATTAGATTCACCGGATCGATCTCGACATTGACGCTGTTCAGGTCGCAGGTGGGCGAAGCGCCCGCCTCGGCCAGCGCGAGGTCGAGGAGGGAACGCATGCGCGTGCGATTGCGCGACTTGAGCAGGAGTTGGAAGCGGTGCTCGCCGCGCAGACGCGCGAGCGGCGCGGGCGCGGGGCCCAGTATGCGACAGGTGCGTTCCGTGTTCGCGCGGTCGAGCGCCTGCCGTATGTCGGCGGCGGTCGCCTGCACGCGCGTCAGGTCTTCGCCGTGGATGAGTAGCGAAGCGAGCGAGACGAAAGGCGGATAGCTCAGGGTCTCGCGGTAGCGAATTTCCTCTTCGTAGAAAGTGTCGTAATCCTGCGCGCAGGCGTGGCGCAGCGCGTAGTGTTCGGGGTGGAAAGTTTGAATGAGCACGCGCCCGGCGAGCGTGCCGCGACCGGCGCGACCGGCCACCTGCGTGATCAACTGGAACGTGCGCTCGCTGGCGCGAAAGTCGGGCATCGCGAGACCTGCGTCAACGGAGACGACGCCGACGAGCGTGACGTTCGGGAAGTCGTGGCCTTTGGCGATCATCTGCGTGCCGACGAGCATGTCGAGTTCGCCCGCGCCGAAGCTGAGGATGGCCTGTTCGTAAGTGTGCCGGCGCGCGGTGGTGTCGCGGTCGAGGCGCGCGATGCGCAGGGTGGGGAAGCGTTCCTTGATGATCTCTTCGATCTGCTCCGTGCCCTCGCCGACGAAGTAAATGTACTTGCCTTTGCAGGCGGGACATTCGGTGGGCGGCCTGCGCCGGTGGTCGCAGTAATGGCAGATGAGACTGCGTTCGCGCTGGTGATAGGTGAGCGTCACATCGCACTGCGGGCACTGCATACGCTCGCCGCACGAGCGGCACAGGACAAAACTCGAATAGCCGCGACGATTCAACAGGACGATTGATTGCTCGCCGCGCGTGTGCGTCTCCTCGATAGCGTCGAAGAGTTGGGGCGAGAGCGCCTGTTGTTTGCCCGCACTGCGGAAGACCTCGCGCATGTCCACGATCTCGGCTGAGGCCATCGCGCGATTGGCGATGCGGTTAGGCAGACGCAGGTAGCGATACTTGCCGCCGCGCGCGTTGTGAAAAGATTCGAGCGAGGGCGTGGCCGATCCTAAAACGACTATGGCGCGCTCCTTCGAGGCGCGCATGACGGCCGTGTCGCGCCCGTTGTAATAGGGCGACTCCTGCTGCCGGTAAGAGGCTTCGTGTTCCTCGTCCACGATGATGATGCCGAGGTCTGAGACGGGCGCGAAGACGGCCGAGCGTGTGCCGATGACGACGCGCGCCTCGCCTCGCTTGATGCGGCTCCATTCGTCGTAACGCTCGCCCGTCGTGAGCGACGAATGAAAGATGGCGACCGCCTCGCCGAAGTGCGCGCGCAGGCGGCGGGAGAAGACGGGCGTGAGGGCGATCTCAGGCACGAGCATCATGGCCGAGCGGCCGAGTTTGAGCGCGGTGCGCATGGCGCGGATGTAGATTTCGGTCTTACCGCTGCCCGTCACGCCGTGGAGCAGAAAGGCCGCATAGGCGCGTTCGGCATGAAGCGCGGTTTCGATCTCGCCAAAAGCTGCGGCCTGTTCGTCAGTCAGCGTGAATTCGGTGTTCTCCGGGAGGCGTGCATGCGCCAGCGGGTCGCGGCGCACTTCGCGTACGAGCACTTCGACCACTCCGCGCCGCTCAAGCGTCTGGATGGACGAGACCGAGGCGCTTGCGGCGTCGAGCAACTCGGCGAAGAGCATCTCGCCGCCGGACTTGATGAGCGCGCCCACGATTCGCTCCTGCGCGTCGCTCAGCGCGCGCGCGCCGTCGCCCGCGTGTGCTTCGGGGGGCAGGAGGCGCACGGCCTTGCGGCGTTTGGCGCGCGCCTGTGCGGTGCGCGCGCGATGCGTGATCTTGATCCAGCCGTGTTGTTCGAGTTGGCGCGCGAGTGTCCCGGCGCGGGTCTGGCCGAAGTGTGTGGCGAGATTGCGGAGAGTCGTTTCCGCCTCGTCGGCGATGAGTTGCAGCGCGCGCGCTTTGTTCGTGGCGGCGCGGCGCGGGGGGAGTCGCGCGAGTTCGTCGCGGCCTTCCGGGGTGGCGGCGAGGATTTGTTCGACGGTCGAGTTGAGACCGGCGGGGAGCGCGGCCTTGAGCACTTCGCCCCACGGCGCGGCGTAATAGTCTGCGAGCCAGCGCGTGAGTTCCAACACGTCGGGCGAGATGAGCGGCTCGGCATCCAAGAGCGCCTCCGCCTCTTTGATCTCCGACTCCTCCAATTCGACGCCCGCCTCCAACTCATGATGCAAAGCGACAACATAGGCCGTCAGCAACTTGCGCCCGAATGGCACGAGCAGGCGCGCGCCGACCTGCACTTCGGCGCGCAAGGCCAGCGGCAGCCGGTATGTGTATGTCTGCGACAGGCGCAGCGGCACGGCGACCTCCGCATACTGCGGCGGCAAAACTGCCTGCGCGGCGACGCTCGCGGTCTCGGCGTCAGTCCCAGGCGGATGGATGATGGCGGTCGAACTTTGCACGGCGAGTTAAATTAACGTGAAGCGCGCAAAAGGTGAAGCGGGGCGGTAGAGAAATTTAGAAGCTGTCTGAAAAGTCCCGCGAGGGACGATTGCTAATAGCCCGGCACTTTAAGTGCCGGGATAAGTTGAAGGATTAATAAGTTTGAGTCCCGTAGGGACGATTGAATGTTTATCAATATTCAATCGTCCCTACGGGACTCCGTGTAAAAGACACTTGACGATCCCCAGCCATAAATGGCTGGGCTATTATCAAATGTCCCTGCGGGACACAAACAAGTGTACTTTTCAAACAGCTTCTTAAAGCCGGTCACGGCGTTTAGCTCCGGTGACAGCCGGTGACTTCCTACTTCTTGCTGCCCTTCTTCTTTCCGAGCTTTGAATCTGTCTCGGCTTTGGCTTTCGGCGGCCTGCCTACTTTGCGGCGGTTTTTGACGAGTTCCAAGTCTCGCGCATCAATCATGTTTACCTTTGCGAACTTCCGCGCCGGCAACTGCCCGCTTAGAATCAACTGCCGGACGCGCGCGGGAGTAACACCCAGCCGCTTCGCCGCCTCCTCAGTTGTAAGTAAGTTCTCCATGAGCGGATCTCTCGTAGTCAGCAATTGATCACTCACCCTAAACCTCTTATATCGCAGAAAATATTTCTATCGCTTCTTTCCCACTTTTGAATTTGTCTCAGCTTTAGCCTTTGGCGGTCTGCCTACTTTACGACTTTCAACGAGTTTCAAATCTTCCTCTCGAATCACATAATCACGCCCCACCTTCTCAGCCGGTAATCGGCCTTCATTTATCAATTGATGGATTCGCCCAATGCTGACACCCAAGCGTTCGGCAACTTGCTTTGTAGTTAGAAGTTTCATGTGTCTAAAGTTTATATGGTAGACGAAATCCTATAACAACTTACAGGCTTAGTATTGACAAATCCTGCAAGTTGTCATAGGGTTTTCTTCGATATTCACAAGCGAGGCTGCACTAACAGGCGAGGACTTACCAAGACGGCAATCTTAGGTAAGCCCTCTACACCAGTAACGCATTTGAAGGAGCTACTGATGCGAAAAGATGATAACACGCGCACGCCGCCTGTTCGTCAACGGCGAGAACAGGACGGCCTTGAGCCGATCCGTCACTGGTCAAACTTACCCGTCACCGAAGAGAGAGCCAAAGAGTTGATCGATGAGATCACGAGGTACAGGCCGGACTATGTCGCCGACCCGCTCCTTGAGTTGATCTGCAGGCTGATGCCCTCGCCATACTCCGAAGACGATCACGATGACTTGGACAAGAGGCGCGTGGCCGGATCAACCGCCCTCATGCATGCCTTTGCGCTAACGAGGAGGGCGGGCAACGAACTCGGAGTGTACGTTGTCAACTTGAAGTGCGCGCAGTGGGAATAGTTTGGGGGAGTCGCGCACAAAATTTTAGCGCAGCGTCCGTCAGGCAGAGGCGAGGAGAGCGCGCACCTTTTTCATGTCTTCCCAGACCTCGCGCTTCTTCGTGGGGTCGCGCAGGAGGTAGGCGGGGTTGAAGGTGGGCATGAGTTGGCTGCCCTGATAATCGTGGAATTCGCCGCGCAGTTGCGAGATCGGTTTTTTGGTGCGGAGCAGGGCGCGCGTCGGCGTGTTGCCGAAACTGATGACGACCTCGGGGCGGACGGCAGCGAGTTCGCGGTGCAGGTAGGGGGTGAAAAAGGAGAGCACGTCGGGCGTGATCTCGTCGCCGGACGAAATCATCTTCACGGTGTTCGTCAGGTAGCAGTCCTGTCGGCGGAGGTTGATCGAGGCGAGAATGCGGTTGAGCATGTCGCCCGCCGGCCCCATGAACGGTTTGCCACTGGCGATGTCGGGTGCGCCGGGCGACTCGCCGACGACCGCGACGCGCGCGCCCCGCGCGCCTTCGCCGAAAATGAAGATGCGCTCTTTGTATTGCGGAAGTTGCATCGCGCGCCGGAGCAGTTCGGCGTTGATCTCTTCGGGCGTCTCGTCGGAGGCGGGCGGCTCGTCGTTGAAGAGTGAGAACTCAGGCATGATGGAATAAACCTGTCCAAACTACTGAACAACTTCGCCGGTTAAATCTCTTCCTTTGCGCCTTTGCGCCTTTGCGTGAGTTTCTTCTTTCTCAAAGAGAAATGTCACGCAAAGGCGCAAAGGCGCAAAGGGGTGAGTGTTTTGTCGGGGGCGAAGATCATTTCTCGGATTTCGTCTTGTTCAAATACTCGCGCACCTTCTTCATGTCTTCCCACGTCTCGCGTTTCTTTGAAGGGTCGCGCAGCAAATAAGCGGGGTGGAACGTCGGCATCACCTTGATGCCTTTGTAGTCCATAAAGCTCCCGCGCAGTTTCGTGATGCCTTCCTTCGTGTCGAGCAGATTCTTCATCGCCGTGTTGCCCATGACGACGATCACGTCTGGGCGCAGCAGCGCAATTTCGCGCAGCAGAAACGGCTTGCAGGTCGCCGCCTCGGCAATGGTCGGCGTGCGGTTGTTGGCCGGGCGGCAGCGGTTGACGTTGCCGATAAAAACGTCTTCGCGCTTCATCCCGATGGCTTCGATGATCTTGTTGAGCAACTGCCCGGCGCGACCGACAAAGGGACGCCCGCTCGCGTCTTCGTCCGCGCCCGGCGCTTCGCCTACGAACATCAGGCGCGCTTTCACGTTGCCCTCGCTGTGAACGATCTTCGTGCGCCCTTCGCAGCAGAGCGGGCAACGCATACATTCGCCGATGTCGTTGCGTATGTCTTCAAAGGTCTCGCCCTCGCGCGGCAGGCTGAGTTCGTCCTTTGGCGTGATCTCGCCGAAGAGCGTCTCCTGCGGCGGAGGCGGGACAGGGTCGGGCTTGCGCACGGGTTTTCGTTTCGTTGGCATCTCGGCTCTCTCCGTCGAAGCTGTGTGGTCTGTCTGATACAGCGCATCCGTGGGCGTCTTCTCGTCGTCCTCCACGCGCGGGATGGGCGGCGCGGGAGTTTCCGCCGTCACGCGCGGTGGGGCATCCGCCGCGGGCTTTATCTCGACCCGCGCTTTGGCCTCCGCGTTGCGTTGCAAGGCCGCGGAACGACGCGCATCAGGCGTGGCGTTTGAACGCGCCGGCGCGCTTCTACTATCAAACTGCGTTGCTGTCGTGTGCGTCTCAATTGTACCCGCAGACTCCAAAAATTCCACACCGAGTTCGCGCAGGTACGACAAATTCTCGCCGACTTCTTCCGCCAGCGCCGCTAACTCCGCTCGACTCGCTTCATCTCCCATAGCACACTTCTCAAATTCTTCTCGCCAAAGTTCCCCCGTCTACACGATTGCTTCGGCCGCACGCGCGCGCCTGAGGCGCAAGACTTCGTCCAGTATGCGATGCGCCGCTTCGAGTTTCGACATGAGCGGCAGTTCTAACGGCGCGTCGCGGTCGCGCGCAATGAGCGTGACGATGTTCGTGCCGACATCGAAGCCCGCGCCGTCGCGCGTGATGTCGTTGGCGACGATGGCATCGAGTTTTTTCCGCAACAGCTTCTCGCGCGCGTGTGCGAAGACGTTCTCGCTCTCGGCTGCGAAACCGATAACGAGCAGACCGTCGTGCCGGGCGGCGGCGACCGAGGCGAGAATGTCCGGCGTCGGTTCGAGCGCGAGCGTGAGAGCCACGCCCGACTTCTTCAACTTCTGCGCGGCGCGTTTCGCGGGACGATAATCCGAGACCGCAGCCGCGCCGATGAAGACGGTGGCGTCTCGCACCTCGGCCTGTACCGCCGCGTGCATCTCGTCGGCGCTGAGCGCGCGTATGGTGCTAACTCCGGCGGGCGCGTCTGCGCTCGTCGCCCCGGCCACAAGCGTGACATGCGCGCCGCGCGCACGCGCCGCCTCTGCCAGAGCGAAACCCATCCGCCCCGATGAACGATTCGAGAGAAACCGCACGGGGTCGATCTCCTCGCGCGTCGCGCCCGCCGTGATGAGAAATTTCTCGCCCGCCAGATCATGCTCCGCGCTCGCCCGTCGAGGAACGCTCGCCGCCGCACGTTGCGTCGAATCACCTGCGACGTTCGCTGAGCCTCTCTCAAGTATCTCCAGAGCCGCCGCCACGATGCGTTCGGGTTCGCTCAGGCGACCGGGGCCGAACGTGCCGCAGGCCATCTCGCCCGCGTCGGGTTCGATGATGTGTACGCCGTCGTCGCGCAGGCGTTGGAGGTTGCGCACGGTGGCGGGGTGTCGCCACATCGTCGTGTTCATCGCGGGGGCGACGAGGACGGGGGCGGTCGAGGCGAGATAGGTCGAAGTCAGAAAATCGTCGGCGACGCCGTTCGCGAACTTGGCGATGATGTTGGCGGTGGCGGGGGCGATGAGCAGGAGTTCGACGGTCTGAGAGAAAGTGATGTGCGCGATGGGGTCTGGGTTGTCGGGCGCGTAATCGTCAACGACGACGTGTTCACCGGAGAGCGCGCGGAAGGTGAGCGGCGCGATCATCCGCGTGGCGTGCTCGGTCATCGCCACGCGCACATGGCAACCGGCGCGTTGCAGCCCGCGCAAAATCTCTGCGGCCTTGTAAGCGGCGATGCCGCCGGAGACGCCGAGCGCGACGCGCCTCTGGGCGCGGGTCGGCGTGGCCGTGGTGTCTGTCGCATCGGGCATCATAAGTATTGAAAGGTGCGGCAAAAATGTAGCACCGCGAGCGCGGCGGGCGCAAACTGAACTTCGGAAATTTGATGGCGAGAGGCCGGCCGAAAGCTGCGACCTCTAACCTTTGACCTGCCGGAAGTGGTAAACTGGCGCGGGGCTTGAAACCGACTTCAAGTTAATAGACGGGAAGTTTTTCGTGGCATCGGGGTGTGTAAAACGATGAAGCGAAGGAGAGAGAAGTGGTTGCGTTGTTTGCTGCTGGCGGCCTTCGTGTGCGTGGCGTCGGCCGGTTCGGCGTGGGCGCAGCGCGCGGCGTCGGCGGCCGATGATGCGGAGTTCGGGCCGGTGGTGCGCACGTATCTAGGGTATCTGCGCTCCGAACAGGAGGTGGTTGACGACCGCGCCAGCCGCCATGAGGTCAGCCCGGCCTATTACCGGCGCAACTCGAACCGCATACGCGCGCTCAGGCAAATGGCCTTGCGCATCGCGCGCGAGACAAAGAACGATTACCTCCCCGAACTCTACGCCGTCACGCGCGACGAATTCGGCACGCTGTTCGACCCGCCGCCAACGCTCACCACGTTCCGCGTCGGCGAAGTGGTCGAGAACACGTTTCGCTATCTGGGGGTGGTGCGCGCCGCAGAGTCGTTCTACCTGTTCGAGCGGCTCGACGTTTACGAGCAGGCCGAACTGATGCAGAAGCAACAGGCACAGCAACCCCCCTCCACCGCCGCCTCTGCTCCCGAAGCCTCGACGACGGACAACGCCCCGCGCGGCAATCGCCCGACGACGCGCCCGCGCCGCGTACACATCCCTTGAATGAGCGCGCACGGCGGTTCGCGCAGCGCGTGCCTTAACTTCACAATGAAGCAGACGGAACTTTTCGCCGGGAAGGAAACGGTAGACGCAAGGACGCTCGACCGCCTCGTGCTCTACGCCCTCGCAGACTTTCAACTGCGCGGCAAGACGCTGGCCGAACGTGAACTGCCGCTCGACCGTCTGCGCGGCGCATTGCGCAGGGCCGCCGATGCTTTCGGCGTCGCGGAATTGAGCGACGAGGATGCGGTCGCGGCGATTCAGACGCTCGGCGGGCGCGTGCGCCGCGTGCCGCCCTATGTCGCCAAGCATCCGTTTCGCGTCACCATCTCCGCCGAGGTCGCCGAGCGCGCGAAGCAGTTTTATCGAGACCGGAATGCGCCCGGCATGGCCGAGACGGACGACGCCTCCGGCAGTTAACCTCGACTGATAACCCCGCCTTTCAGCACATCCCTGTAATTTCTGTTTCCCGTTTTAAGTTTATTTGCTAGGATGCCCGCACCCTTCAAACGAAATTTCACGACATCAACTTTCACGCGCGGGCGTTTTCGCGCAGGAGCATTTTTCAGCGAATGAAAACTAACAAGAGTCGCCGCAAATTTTTGAGTGAGGCCGCCGCGGGCGTGAGCGTTGCCGCGCTCGCTTCGTCGCCGACGCGAATTGAAGCCGCGCGCGTCGAGAGCCGTGCGTCACAGGCTGCTGCTGCTGCCGCCGCCAGACGCGGCACGCCGCCGATCTCCGTGTCGAGCGGCAACGGTCTGGCCGCCGTCAACAAAGCCGTGCAGGTGATGCGCGGCGGCGGCGACACGCTCGACGCAGTGATCGCCGGCGTCAACATCGTCGAACTCGATCCGAAAGACAACTCGGTCGGCTATGGCGGCCTGCCGAATGAGCGCGGCGACGTGGAACTGGACGCGAGCGTGATGCACGGCCCGACGCGACGCGCCGGGGCGGTCGCCTCCATACGCGGCGTGCGCGAGCCTTCCAAAGTGGCGCGCGCGGTGCTCGAACGCACCGACCACATTCTCATCGTCGGGCAGGGCGCGCGCGACTTTGCCACCGCGCACGGCTTCGAGGACGTAAATCTGTTGACCGAAGAGTCGCGCATCGCCTGGCTGCGCTGGAAAGAGACCCTGTCGCCGGTGGACAAATGGGGGCCGAGTCCTTATCCGCCCACGCCCGCCTCGCCTGCGGGTCAGAAAAAGATCGCTGAGGCCGGGCGCACGAGTGCGAGTTACAGGCTGGCCGAGGCTTACGCCAACGGCGACCCGCGCCGGCTCGAAGAATTGCTGGCGTGGGCGGACGAAGTCGCGCGGAATCCCCCTACGGGTACGATCAACTGTCTCGCGCTCGACGCCGCCTCGGACATCAGCGGCGTGACGACGACGAGCGGATTGGCGTGGAAAATTCCGGGGCGCGTCGGCGATTCGCCGCTCGTCGGCTGCGGCCTGTACGTGGACAACGACACGGGCGCGGCCGGTTCGACCGGGCGCGGCGAAGAGGTGATTTACATCAACGGCGCGCGCACCGTCGTCGAATACATGCGGCGGGGCGCGTCGCCGGAACAAGCCTGTCTCGACGCACTCAAGCTGATCGCGGCGCGATACGGCAATGATCGCGAAAAATTGAAGGATATAGACGTGAATTTCTACGCTCTGAACAAGCGCGGCGAGTTCGCGGGGGCGGCCATCTGGAACGGCTCCATGAATAGTCGCGGGGAACTGCGGCGGCGGCAGTTCGCGGCGCACGACGGCAGGGAAGGCCGTCTGCTGGAAAGCGCCTACCTGTTTGAGCGGCGGGCGTAAGATTTCACCAATCCGGTCGGGCACAGGGGGCGGCGGGGGCGAGCGCACAAAAAAGCCACGAATAAGCTGAGATTTAAGGTAAATCTTTGTTGACACCAAACAGGTATTGAGGTAAAAAGGCTTAGTCAAAGCAGCCCACAGAGGCTCGCTGACCTGCTTTCTTAAGGAAATGCTACAAGGGCGCAGTTGAATTTGGGGCGGGTTTGGCGAGGAAATATTAAAATCCGTCTCTATTGAAGTCTCCATCGAGACTCGCGGTGCGCTCTCTACAAAACACTGGTTCAGTCTACTTGGGAGGAGAATAATGATTAGCAGAAATTGGAGCCGCATGGCTATTTCGCTCTGCCTTACGGTCGCCATCTTGAGCACGTTCTCGATGGTTGCCCTCGCAGCTCCGGCACAGCAGTCGCCCTCCGGCGAACTGTCGGTCGTCGGCGAAGTTTCCGTGAACGGCACGAACGCCATTTCGGGTGCAACAGTTTTTTCAGATAGCACCGTCACCACCGCCAAAGGTTCTAGCGCCGTCGTGAGCTTGGGCAAACTCGGCCGCGTCGAGGTCTTGCCGGAGTCCAGCATCAAACTCAGCTTTACCGACAACAGCGTCACCGGCACGCTCGATGCCGGCCGCGTCCGTCTCTCGACCTCGTCGGGCACGGCGGCCAGCGTCATCACCAAAGACGGCTCGGCCGTGGCTGACAGCAGCCAGCCGACCGTGTTCACCGTCAACGTTGAATGCGGCAACACGGAAGTTGCCACGCAGTCGGGTCGTGTGGAACTGCGCGCCGGCAGCAGCGTCAAGCAGATTGCCGCCGGTAATCAGGACACGGCCGGGACGGCTCAGCCGGGTTCGCGCTGCACGCGCCTGACCCGCGAAACCAACTTCGGTTCGCTCAGCGGCGGCGCTCTCGCGGCGCTTCTTCTGGCGGCTGGCGGTGCGATTGCTGCGGCCATCATCGCGGCGACCGACGACAGCAACGACTTCGGCATCGGCGGTACGGCTCCGGTCTTCAGCCCGAGCGCACGGTAATTCGCCGGCAGTTAAGTTGTTAGGCTTTAACGGCTGTGCGATTTTCTCGCGCACGGTAGACGAGAACATTCACTTGCGGGTCACGCGCGGGTTTTCCCCGCGTGACCCGCAAACTTTTGCCTGAAAGTGCAGCTTTTCCGAAAGGGTTCGTTTTAGCAATGCAGATTGCAGTGATCGGGACGGGGTACGTCGGTCTTGTGACGGGCGCGTGTTTCGCCGAGTTCGGCGTGGACGTGATGTGCGTTGACATTGACGCGCACAAGATCGAGC
>DASVPS010000276.1:0-10407 GCA_036389555.1 Pyrinomonadaceae bacterium | reverse complement strand
ATCGTGTAAAGTAAAAGCCAAGCTCCGAAGTGAACTTGCTTATTCGAGCGACTCGATGGGAATCCAGCAATCCTGTACCACACAGTCGTTATTCTCGATGACACCAGCCGACCCCGACTGATACACGCAGGTACACTTTTTCCCCGCAGCTGCTTCGGCAGCAGAACTCGTCGGTTGCAAGACGAGGCCGAAGCTAAGTGCAGAGAAGACGGCGAGCAAGGCGAAAACGAATTTGATCTTTTTCATGGGTATCCTCCTACGGCTGAAGTTTCGCTAAAGGTTGTAAGGTAGAACTCGGCACCGACATCTGGAGAGCGCGCGCAAATACACTGCGCTCTTCAATGCCACTGACGCCTAGCTCTCGATTAATTTACAACGCGGGATTGGGGGTTAAGGCCACAAACATTATCTTCAGCGTGCTTTCCCAAGTCAACAAGATACTATTGGCTGATATTGCTATTTATTGGCTGATTCTGCTGCTCAAATTGTTCGGCCGGCAGGACTGGATTATTGACGACGTGATCTGGATTATTGACGGTATGATAATGCTTCCGATACTGGCTGGGATTCATACCGTAAGCCTTCTTGAAGTCCTTCACGAAGTGGCTCTCATCATGTATGCCGACGGTGACGACGATCTGCTGGATGGTCAGGAAAGTAGTTTCCAACAGTTCACAGGCTCTTTCGATGCGAAGCCTCTTGCGGTAAGTGGCCGGGGTGGTGCCTGTCTCGGCTTTAAAAAGATGCTCCAGACGCGAGTAGGAGAGGTTAACAGAGGTTGCCATTTCGCTGATCGAAAGCGGCCGGTGAAGGTTACTTCTCATCAGCTCTATTACCTTGAGTATTCTTGAGTCCATAGGTTCACATCTATTGAGATAAGAAGTGCGAACATAACCATCGGCGCATCGCGCGAAGGCAAACTCCACGCAAACGACGGCTCGATTCAGACGCACACGTCAATCCCGCCGAGGAATGGATCATCGGTTATGCATCTAAGCCGTTAAAGTTACAGACCCTCGCGAGACTGCACAAAATTCTTCATCTGTCGTTGTTTACAAAAGGGCTGCGAGAGGTGTGTCTCGCAGACGTACTGTTCTTTGGAAGCACATAGACCTTACATAATCCGGTGAAGAGATGTCAACGAAAACTTCTTACGAGAGAACCGCGAATCCGCTTGCCGAGCCATTGGGTATTGGCAAGACCGCTTGTACAATCGCAAACCGCATGCGCCCAAGGCTCAGGCTTGAGCGTTGGCTTTACATAAAAATATATTTGCTAATGAGCGACGGACTTGATGCAGGATAATTTATTAACAGCAGACGCCGGCCGCACGACCGGTTACCAGAGAACTTCCGGCGACTATAAAATTTGGCAGGTCATCGCCGCTTCCGCCGTGGGCACGATGATCGAGTGGTACGACTTCTATATTTTCGGCAGCCTCGCCGCGGTCATCTCTCCGCTCTTTTATCCGCCGGGCAACGACACCTTCGCCTACATCGCATATCTCGCCACGTTCGCCGTCGGCTTCATTGTGCGCCCCTTCGGCGCGCTCTTCTTCGGGCGCATCGGCGACATCGTGGGACGGAAGTACGCTTTTCTCGTCACGCTGGTCATCATGGGCGGCGCAACTGCCGTCATCGGCTTTTTGCCGACCTACGCACAGATCGGCATCGTCGCGCCCATCATCCTGCTGTTCATACGCATCTTGCAGGGTTTGGCGCTCGGCGGCGAATATGGCGGCGCGGCTGTCTATGTCGCCGAGCACGTGCCGGATCACAGGCGCGGTTTCTATACGAGTTTCATCCAGATCACGGCCACTCTCGGACTCTTCGTTTCGCTGGCCGTCATCCTCGTAGTGCAGAACATGATGAGCGCGGACGCATTCGCCGGGCGCACCGGCGCGTTCGCCGGCTGGCGCATCCCGTTCATCATCTCGATCTTTCTCGTCGGCGTCTCGCTCTATATTCGACTGCGGATGAAAGAGTCGCCCATCTTCCAGCACGTCAAAAGCGCGGGGATGACTTCGGCGAAACCGCTCACGGAAGCCTTCACCAAATGGAGTAATTTGAAGGTCGTGCTGATCTCTCTGTTCGGCGCGACCGCCGGGCAGGGAGTGGTCTGGTATACGGGGCAGTTTTACGCGCTCTTTTACCTGCAATCGATTCTCAACGTGGACGCGACTTCGGCCAACTATATCGTCGCCATCGCGTTGCTCTTAGGGATGCCGTTCTTCGTCGTCTTCGGCGCGCTCTCGGATCGTGTGGGGCGTAAGTGGATCATCATGGCGGGTTGCCTGCTGGCCGTCATCACGTACCTGCCCATCTATAAAGGGATGCAGGCGGCGGCCGGGTCGAACGTCGTGACGGCCGTGTCGCAACGCCATCCCGTCACCGGCGCGATCAGCTTGACCCCGAAAACGAAGGACGCCGGAGGCAATTTACAGAACGCATCAAAAGTGTTGCCTTACACAAACTTCAACAGTCTTATCGGCAACCGTGCAGTGTGGGGACTGATCCTGCTCGTCTTCATTCAAGTTATCTGGGTGACGATGGTTTATGGCCCGATTGCCGCTTACCTCGTAGAGGCCTTCCCGGCCAAGATCAGGTACACGGCGCTGTCGCTGCCCTATCACATCGGCAACGGAGTGTTCGGCGGGCTGTTGCCGCTCATCGGCCTGTCGGTCATCGCCAGCACGGGCAACATCTACGCCGGACTCTACTACCCTATGATCGTCGCCTCGATCACATTTATCATCGGCTCGCTGATGTTGCGCGAGACGAAGAACGTGCTCATCTGGGATGAGGTAGAGACGGCGTCGAGGGCGGGCGATCAATCGACGTAGCGCCGGATGCGTGTGAGTTCGAGTCGCTCTTGTCTGAAGTCTGCCGACAGGTCTAACCCGTGTTGCGCAGACCCGCCGAGATGCCGTTGATCGTGGCGGCGAGAGCGTAGTTCAACTCTGCGCTCTCCTCGCCGCCGCGCTTGCGTCTGAGCAGTTCAATCTGAATCAAACTCATCGGATCGACATAAGGGTTGCGCAGGCGGATCGAGCGTGTGAGGACAGGATTGTTCTCCAACAACTCGCTCTGGCCGGTGACGAGTAAAACCATCTCCCGCGTCTGCTCAAACTCTTCCGCGATCATACGCCACACGCGCGCTCGCACTTCTTCGTCCTCAAACAGCAAACTGTAGCGTCGCGCAATCGAGAGATCGGCTTTGGCAAGACCGTTTTCGACGTTGCTGATGAAATCGTGAAAGAACGGAAACTTCCGCGTCATCGTGCGGAGCAACTCTTCGCCGCCGTTGTGCGACTGACGATAAAGCGCGAGCGCATGGCCGACACCGAACCACGCGGGCAGCATGTGCCGGCTCTGCATCCACCCGAAGACCCACGGGATAGCGCGCAGGCTCCCGATCAGGTCTTCGGGCTTGCTCTCTTCCTTTTCCGGTTCCTCTCGACGACTCGGGCGCGAACCGCTCTTTGCAAGTTCGAATTCCCGCACCGGGGTCGCCCCATAAAAGTATCGAAGCGTCTCGGCATTTTCCACCACCGACCGGCGGTAATAAGCGAAGGCCTCGGCCGACATCTCTTCCAACGCAGCCACCCATTCGGCTTCGACGGGGAAAGCATCGGGTCGCGCGAGCGCGTCGAGCGAGGCGGCGATCATGAGTTCAAAACTGCGCTCGGCCAGAATAGCGTCGGAGTATTTGAAATTCAGGACTTCGCCCTGCTCCGTAATCCTGAGCCGTCCGTTGAAGGCTCCGGGCGGCTGCGCCGCGATGGCGCGATGCGTCGGCCCGCCGCCGCGCCCTACGGTGCCGCCGCGCCCGTGAAAGAGGCGTAGTTGCACGCCGCACTCGCGCGCCACGCGGTGCAAAGCCTCGTGCGCTTTGTAAATTTCCCAGGTGCTCGTGAGCATCCCGCCGTCTTTGTTCGAGTCCGAGTAGCCGAGCATGATCTCCTGCTCGCGCCCCCAGGAGTCTAGATAGCGCGCGTAGAGCGGCGAAGTCCAGAGACGATGGCAGACTTCCGGGGCGCGTCTTAAATCTTCGATTGACTCGAAGAGCGGCACGGGCATCACGCCCGGATCGCCCCGTTCGCTCGTCGCCGCAACCTGAACTCCGCACAGTTCCAGAAGCCAGAGCAACTCCAGCACGTCCCGCTCTAGCGCTGCGCCGCTGATGACGTAGGCGCGTATGGCCTGCGGTGAAAACGTACGCTTCAGTTCGGCGACCGCGTGCAGACTTTCGAGGAGCGCGGCCGTTTCTGCCGAGACTTGAGGAACCGCGTCAGGAGATTTCCCGCCGTCCGCACCCGAAGTGTCCGCCCGCCCTTCTAAACTCGCGCCGCCCGCGAGTTCGCGTACGGCGCGTGCATGAATGCGCGCGTGCTGCCGTATGTCGAGCGTGTGTAGGTGAAAGCCGAGTGTTTCTATCTGACGCAGGAGCGGATCGAGCAGCCCTTCGGCAAGTTCCCCTCCCTTATGCGCGGCGAGGCTTTCGCGCACGATCCGCAGGTCTGCGCAGAAGGTGGCCGCATCGACATATGCGCCGGAACGCACAGGGGCTTCGCGCGCCGCACGCAGGCGATAGAGCACGCAAGCGAGAAACCGGCGATATATTTCGGCAGGGGGATGGCTGCTCACTTCGGCCTGCGCGTCCGGCAGGGTTTCGCTATACGCCTGATGGGCTGTTTGTAAATTGGCCGAGACATCGACCTGTTGCGCCGAGAGGCTCACCTGCTCCTGTATGTGATCTACGGCCGTCAGGTAGTAATCAAAGATCGTGTGGCGCGCCATCGAGAGCGCTTCGCGCGTCATCCCGGCGGTCACATACGGGTTGCCGTCGCGGTCGCCGCCGATCCACGTAGCGAAGGTGATCACGGATGGCAGTTGATCGACGCCGAGTTGGATGTCGTAGACCTGTGTGAACGCGCTCGCCATCTCGGCGTAAACTTCGGGCAGCGTTTCGATGATCACAGACGGGTAGTAGTCTAGACCCATCTTGATCTCATCGATCACGGTGGGGCGGTGGCGGCGTATCTCGTCCGTCTGCCAGATCGAGGTGATCTCGCGCGCGATAGATTGTTCGGCGTCGGCGGCCTCCGCGTCAGAGAGAGGCAAGCGCCCGAGCCGTTCGAGTTGTTGGGCGATGCGCCGTCGCTTAAAGAGAACTGTGCGGCGCGCCACCTCCGTCGGGTGTGCGGTGAAGACTGGTGTGACCTCAATCCGGCCGAGAGCGTCGAGCGCGCTTTGCCAACTCGTGCCCGCCTCGCGCAGCCGCAGGAGAGTGCCGCGAAACGTGCCCGGCAGCGCGGGGAGACTGGCCGACAGGGTGCGCGCGCGTCGGCGTTGTTTGCGATGATTGGTCTCGGCGAGGTTAGTCAGTTCAAAGTAGATCGCGAAGGCTTTGGTCAGGTGATAAGCTTCTGTTAATGACAGGTTCTTGATGACCGAGTCAGCCCGCGCCATCGCATCGACATCGCCGGAATCGAGATTTTCCGTGCCGGTGTTGAGTCCGGCATGCACATTTCGGTGTTCGCCCGTCAAACCGCGCAACAGTTCCACCGTATCGTACAGGCGTTCCCCCACCTGTTCCTTGAGGGTTTTGCCGAGCAGCAGGCCGAGCGAACGCACATCGCGTCGCAGGGGCAGTTCTTTCACGTACGGGTCTTCGCCCGTCAACTCCTTCAACCTCGCCGCCTGATCCTCTGCCGCCCACAAAGACTTGCTCATTCTTTTGCCGACTTTATTCTGATTCATTATTGACTAGCACTCGATTTATACGCCCGTCAGCCACTCCCCACAAGCGGCACGCCATCACCCGACGGCCTCCTTCGCCCCGCCACCTACATCAGCCTTCGAGTCATCGTCTTCTCACAAGATTGATGGCCTCAACTCCGTCGCCCCTCGGCTTGTACTCTATGGAGTCCAACGGAGCGCGCGATACAACCCGGAGGCCGAGACGCACATTTTGTCGAATCACAGTGTGGCGCATGCTACGTTTAATTGGTCATACCCTTCAATGTTTAGAATAATAATTGGGTTGCTCGGCCGGACGGGCGGCTACGTCTTTAATCTACGCACGGCGGGCTACGCCCCCGGCACTTACCTGCTCCATTTTACCGTCGGGCACGACCCGCACATCTACCGGGCGACGTTCCGCATCGAGTAATCAACCGATCCTCGCGCGGCAAGACAGAAATGTCCCGCGATGGGCGGCGGCCAGTGTGTTGCCACTTTAATATTCTGGTAGAGTAAGTTGGTGAATACTGAGCTGTTAATCCCTCTGCTGACCATCGGCGGGACACTCCTGCTGGTATTGACGGGTCTTCTCAATTTTTCGGTCTTCGTGAGACAACTGCGCGCCGCGCGGGAGCAGCTTGAGACAGCCAGGCGGCAACTCGAAAGTGCCCGCCAACAACCAGAGATTCAGTTAGTGCAACGGGCGATGTCTGAAACGTCCGATCACCTCAGAATTCTGGTCGAGAGGCCGTACCTGCGCCCTTACTTTTACGAGAACAAGGCTTGGGCGCAAGGGGACACGGCGAGCGTCGACGAGATAAAAGCGATGGCGGAATTACTTCTCAACAATTTCGCTTCCGCGATCATTCATTCGGCGGCCTTCCCGCAATATCCTGTGCGCGGCGTTGAGCAGACGATCAGGTTCCACCTCCGTAGTAGTCCTGCCCTGCGCGATTTTCTGCTGGAAGGCTTCGACCGTTTCCAACTCGCCGGCCTGGCGCTCCTCTGCCTGAAGAACGAAACAAAAGCTGAAACCGAGAGGGACTTACGCCAACTCATCGACGCGGCCGGAGAGGACGCAAGGGAGAAGGCGCGCCGCGAAAGACTCCTGCACCGCCTGCAATCTATGAATGAAGCAGAGCCGCTGGACTTGGCGAAGTACAGCCTGGATAGAGCGCGTATGCTGCCGCCGGAGACGGGTTCTTCCATCAACGTCTAACAACGTCTCGCACCTGACCGCGCATAGCGCAGCTTTCATCTCTTAGCCCGGATGCCTCTACAGTGGCATGCGTGGCTGTGCCCCCGCAAGACCTCGCATCTGGATATTGACACTCACCCCGCTCCCCTAATATCTTCCGTAATCTCAGACCTCGCGTTGCCGGCGAATTCCCTTGAGCCTCGCTTTAAGTTGCTGTGTATAGATTGTTCTTTTCCGCTGAACTCACACGATTCAGCATGATGTCTCAACATCTCTTTCCAACACTTCGTGAGATTTGCCATGAGTCCCACACTTGATGACTGGTCGAAAATCGCAACGATTGCAGCCGGGGCGATAGCCGTCTGTGCGCTCCTGTACACGGCGCGTCAGGTAAGGTTGAGCGCAAAGATCAGCAGGGCAGATTTTTGGCTGGAACTTAGAAAGATGTTCGCGGAGCATCAGGAGATACACCTGAAACTTAGAAATGGCGAGTTGTCTGTCACGGATGAGAACTTTCCGGGCGAGGATGATTGGTCGAGACTTGAAGCATATATGGGGTTATTCGAACACTGCCAGGTTATGTTGAATGAGAAGTTGTTAGATTGGAATACCTTTAATGATATATACGGTTATCGAATACTGTTAATTGTTAATAACCCTCTCATTGTGAGAGAAAAAATAATTAATAGAAGGAGCGGATGGAAGAAGTTTATTGGTTTACTAGAGAGAATGGGTAGTGAGATGCCCAGTTCGAGATATGTGAGTGGTTATTGGAATAATAATAAAAGCAAGGGATTTTTATGGTGGGGATACGTGCATTGTGAAGAGGGGTATATCGCATTCACTGATTGGAGCACATTAGAGGCACGTTATCATGAAGTGCTTAATCAAATCGTTCAATCATCTAAACCTCCCGCGTGCGCCTGGCTACGTAAAGATTGGGATACCATTCATGAGTGGCCGATCAAGAATAGTTCTAAAGCGGATAATAGTATTACTCGCCGCCCCATCAACGCCTGACAACGCAATCCGACTCTTCCCCTCAATCAAATCACACTCCTGAACGGACGCATCCAATTGCAATCCGCGATCAACGACGGGTACATTGACCGGCCACTCGCTCTATTGAAATAACAACTGCTGGCCGGTGGCGAGGTCAAAAATCACGTCCCGGTCTCTGGGCCGCTGGACGTGCAGGAATTGTTTGAGTCGCGCCTCTTCACGCACCCGGTCAACGCCGATGCGGAAGCCGGGGACGGTGCCTTCGGCGATGAGCCAGACCTCCCTATCCCATCCGAGCAAGAGGCCGTTGCGCGCGGGGAAGTCGCCCTGCCGGACGGCGACCGTGATGTGGCCGGGCGTATAGACGAACAGGTAGTCTTCGCCGAGTTGCTCCAGCAGCGAGCCGAGGAGGATAGCCTTGTTGCTGCAATCCGACTCGCCCGTCATCAAGACCTCGTTCGGCCTCTTCAACAACTCGAAGTTATAGGTGGCCTCGCGCAGGTTGTATGTGATCTCGCGCGAGACGAAATCGAGCACGCGCTGCACGCGCGACTCGCGCGCGCCTTCGCCGTCCGCCGGGATGTCGCGGGTCAACTCGCCCACGAGGCGACGCAGCGAAGTCTCTTCGGGTCGCGCGACGAACGCGCCGTGGTTGGCGAAGACGACGGGCAGCCCCTCCCGGCTCTCCCCCGTCCGCGCGTTCATTCGCCCGCCGAAGATACTCTTGTTCTCAAGGAAGTCGTTCAACTCGCGCATGTCGAGCGTGTAGGTCGCTTGACCGAAGGGAAACTTGAGGACAGTCCCCGGGTCAAACTTGACGTTGTCCACCGGCGTCTTGAAGAAAAAGTGCTTGTCCTCAGAACGGCGCAGCGAATACTTGCCGAGGCGGAGACGGCCTGTGCCGTCGTCCTCCCCCAGCACGATCCGCTTCGGGTCAACGACGAAGCGCGCGACCAACGCCTCGAACGCCTCGCCCGTCTGCTCCGGCGCGGGAGCCGAGAAGTAGACCTCCTGATCAGGCACTTGCAGCAACTCCAAACGCACGCGGCCGAGCACCTGCTCGACCACTTTCGTCCCCGCGAAGCCGGGCTGTGCGAGGTAGGCGAGCATCGTGTCGCGCATGCGCTCGTCGAGGCTGGGGGGGGCAGACTTCTTGCGCCTCCCCGACGCCGCCGCGTTGCCCCCGTGCGAGTCCGCGCGCCGCTGGTAGAGAGTCCACGCCGCGCCGCACAGTGCGACCGCGAAGACGACTACCAAGACCAGCATCCATGTTTTCGAACCCGTCTCAACGTCGCGTCCGAAGGTGAGTCCCTGAAAGTCCGGGCGCAGCGGTTCCGGCGCGCTCGCGTCCGGGTCGGCTGCGCCGCCGCCGTCGAACGGCACGCCGCAACGCTCGCAGATTTCGGCGCTCGACCAACTGTCGAAGTCGCAACGGGGGCATTTCGTGTTACTCATTAATTTCTCCGGCTGGATTGAGGTTCGCGTCCGCGCGGGGCGTTCGGATTCCGAAGACGCGACGCGGCGCAGAGGACTTGCGCAAGGACTTTTCTCAGGCGCGCACCCCGGCAATATATCTCCCGAAAAAGGGCGCGTCAACATCAATCAATTTTCGACGCATCCGCGCATGGTTCTCGACGCGCTTCTCCTGTGCCGGGGAAGAGTAAGGCGTTAGTGTCGAGCCGGAGAAAAATTGAAAACTCTTGCAAGTTTCACCTGTCGGTTTTCCCTGTCTTCAACATCGAGCGTTGGATGATCGGTTGATGACTACCCAAACTGAAAGTGAAAAGCGCCCTACGGAGGGCGCTTTTCCTGACAGATAGATTCCGCGTTCAGTTGCGCTAGCGCAACTGGCGCAGATTATAGATTGAGGCCAGACTGTTCAGCTCCGTGCGCACCCGCGCCCACAGGCGTTCCGTATTACCTCTCAAGCGTCGATTCCTGACCGCCCTGTTGATGTCCTCCGCTATATTCAAGACGCTTGACACTTGCGACCTCGTATCCTGATAACGATCCGTGCGGTCAAACTCCTGCCGCAGGAGATCGAGCGCGTTCTCTAAATCTCGCGCCCGCTGGTTCAAGTTGTCTTCGCGCATCGTGCCGTCCACGCGGGTGTTGTCCAGAGACCGGTCAAATGAGCGCACGAACCGGTCGCTCTGGTTCTCTAGGCGACGAATAATCTGCTCGACCTGCGTCTTCGTATAACCTCTGCCACGCGAGCGCCTGCTGTACTGCGCCTCCGCCGGAATTGACGCCGCCGCCACCATCAAAAGGGCGATGGCCGCCATGATGACTTTGGAAATGTTCCTACCCATGTTTCTCTCCTTCACTAAGTTTTAGATTTTCAGGGAGAAAGCCGCCCCACTCAGTTATTCTATGAATAGCTGCGCACGTGGCGGCCAACCTCTATGACGCACCAGAGGGAGCATCGGTTGGACTTTATTACTTTTCGCGAGTTTATGAATG
>DASVPS010000275.1:0-1785 GCA_036389555.1 Pyrinomonadaceae bacterium | reverse complement strand
CGTCACGGTGTTGACAAGCGCGGACGCGGGCGTGCTCGCGGAGACGGGCGTCGCTGGCGCATTGGAGGAACAGGTGAAGACGTTGGCGAAGTTGGCCGCCGCGAGCGGACTTGACGGCGTGGTCGCCTCGCCGCACGAGATCGCGCCCGTGCGTTCAATCGTCGCGCGCGAAAATTTCCTGCTCGTCACTCCCGGCGTGAGGCCGTCCGCGTCCGGGCACGACGATCAGAAGCGCGTGATGACGCCCGCCGCAGCCGTGCGTGCCGGCGCGGATTATATCGTCGCCGGGCGGGCGATCCTGAACGCGCCCGATCCTCTGCGCGCGGCGCAGGAGATCGTGTCGGAGATGGAGCGCGCCAACGTAGAATCCGTGAATCGCACACCGGAAGAGAAAAACATCTGACGTGATGCGCGCGTCAGACACCGGACGCGAAGTTGCGGAGCAAGGATGCGGCGGAGTCGCGGAGCAAGGACGCGGCGCAGGCGCACAAGGGGAAGATAAAATGGCAATCGCCTGTAAATCTTCTTGCGGGGCGCGTCGTCGATAGGTGCGCGGGCGCGGTCGTGTGGTGTAAGCTAGTGTGCATTAATTCTCCCGTCGAAGGTTTAGGAACGGCATGCGTGCGTGGGGCGTGTAATGCTCACGCGCCGCTGTGCGCGGTGCGCGACCGGGGAGAGAAGTTCGAGCGAACCTGTGGAAATGAGGAAGTTACTTTTGCATCGAAGACCCAGATTGCTTCAAGCGGCGTTCACATTCCTGTTCGCATCCCTGACATTAACCGCGCCCGCCTTCGCGCAGCAAATTTCGAGCGCCGCCGATCTAGCGCCGGGCGGCTTTTCCCCCGCGCCCTATCGGGCGGGCGAGAAACTGACCTACAACGTCTCCTTCTCCAACTTCGCCACCGCGGGTCACGTCGAATTGTTCAACGCCGGTCGCGGACGGTTCTTCAACCGTGAGGGCTTTGAACTGCGCGCGCGCGTCCAGACCGTCGGCGTCGTGCGCGCCGCGCTCTACGCCATTGATAACGAGTACACGTCTTACGTTGACCCGCAAAGCGGCCTGCCCTTTCGCACACGCCTCCAAAGATTCGATGGCGTCGGGGCGGCGCAAACTTTGACCGGCGCAGGAGTCCAACCCGCGCCCGCCGTCGAGACGACGCCCGCGACTTCCGATTTCCTCTCCGCGCTCTACCGCCTGCGCGCTCTGCCCCTCGCGGCGGGTGCGATTTATCCCATCAGGGCGGAGAGTGACGGCGTGCAGTACGAGGCGGAGTTGCGCGTCATGGGGCGCGAGACGGTGAAGACCGCGGCGGGCACTTTCAACGCCATCGTGACCCAACTGCGCGTGCGCAAAAATTCGGACGTGGACGACTACCGCCCGCGCATCTATTTCAGCGACGACGCGCGACACGTGCCCGTGCTCCTGACGGTCAAACTCAAGAGCGGCGAGATACGCGCCGAACTCGCAAGTTCGGAGTTGATTAACACGACGACCACGCTCCCGGCGGGCACCGTCGCCGAACGCGCGCAACCGCCCGACGCGACCCCGACCCCGGCGCGCGTCGCTGTGCCCGCGCCCGGCGGAGGCGACGGCGCGCTCGCGGCCGGCGCAGCGGATACGTCTTCCGATCTGCCCTTCAAAGTCGGCGAGCAGTTGAACTTCAATTTCTTCCTCGGCACATCTCAGCAGCCGGTCGGCGTCGCCACCTATCACGTGCGCGCGCGCAACCGCTACGTCGGGCGCGACGGCCTCTGGCTCTCTGCCACGATGACGACCACCAATGC
>DASVPS010000274.1:0-4117 GCA_036389555.1 Pyrinomonadaceae bacterium | reverse complement strand
CCGCTCGACTTCCGCGCGTCTCACCTGAGCAATTCCCTTTAACTCAAGCTCGGAATCCGGCACGCTTTCCAGCGCATGGCGGAGCATGACGCGCGCCTCGTCGTAACAACCTTCGCGCCAGTAGCACCACGCCAACTCGATTTCCGCTTCGGCCGCCCTGCCCGTCTCGCCGAGCGAGGCGAACAGCGACCGGCTTTCGCTGATTAAATCTTTCGCGACGTCTTGCGAACCTGCGACTTGGTGCGCGCTGCCCAACCATCCGCTCAACACCCCCACGCGCAACAAAACCGAGGCCTGAGTGCGCGGTTCAAAGCTCCCCAAGTCGGGGCGCGCACCGATGCCCTGCCACAATGCGCCTAACGCCTGTCGCGCGGTCTCGTAGTTTCCGGCCTTTTCTAATTCCTGCGCGAGCGCGCAGCGAAGTTGAGCCTGTGAGTCGGGGGTGCGCCCGATTTCGTCAATTTGGTGAAGCAGCGTGGTAGTTAAGTTCATGTGAGGTTTAGTCTTATACTCCTTAGCAACGTTTTTTGCGGAAGCGCGAATTTTTTACTCGAAGGTGATATGATGCGCCCTCGACTTTACCAGTCCGGCTTTAGCGTCATAAAGCAGGCAACACTAAACCTCAGGAGAATCTCTATGCGAACTGTACGTCGAATTTGCGCCATTGCCTTTTTAACTGCAGCCTTCTCAACATTTGCGTTCGGTGACGATGAAGGCTGGATCGGCACCGGTTTCAAGCCGCCCCAAGGCTCGTCTATCCTGCTGGAATCTGACGAGATACATGAGTTAAACATCGCGGAAACTGGTGAGGAGTCCAGCTACTTTGATGAGTTGTATGAAGCGACCCTGATTTTTCTACAAATGAATTTGTTTTAACTTTAGCGAAACCTGACTACTCTCAAGCGTTGCCCTTTCTCGCCCGACGGTCAAAGATTTACACCAATCACACGAGACGGCGGGGGCTGCGAGACTGTCTGCGCTTAGAACAACTCACATACTCCCGTGACTGCGCTTCTTGGTGAGGCCAATTTTGTTGTGCGCAAAAGACTTATAAATCCCCCTCCGCGCCGCAACAGGTTGGTCTCTTTTGTCTCCGTCACGATGCATCCTACTCTCATTTTTGCGTGAAAAGCAATAATTATTATGGCCTTTCCAGAGTCGCGGCCGCTGCCGGTCTATGAAAAATATCCCTGCCCTGTGTCATCAGCCCGCGGCGGATGGATGACTTGATTTGAAGCATGTTATACAAAGGATGTGTTACGCCGGAATTTTATTTCGATGTTATCCGTTGACGGCATGATTTATGATGCACAAAACAACAGTTAAGAGCGAGCGCGATGTACTGCTGCTCGCGCTGGTCGCGGCCGCGTGCGCCTTCCTCGCAGGGTGTGCGCAAACGCCCGACGAGAGCCGCGCGCAGCGTTACGAGTTGAAAGGCAAGATCGTCTCTTTCAACAAGGCGCAGCAACAGGTGGTCATCCAGCACGAAGCGATACCCGATTTCATGGAGGCCATGACCATGCCCTTCACGCTCAGGGAAGACTCGGCCTTCGACGTGATGCGCGCGGGCGACCGGATACAGGCGACGCTCGTGATGAACGAAGGACAGACGCATCTGGAAAATCCGATCATTACGCAGGCCATTCCCGCCGCCGGGGCGACGGGGACGCCCTCTGCCGGGGCGACCGAACCCGAAATCGGCGCAACCGCCCCCGACGCGACGCTCGTCAATCAGGACGGCAAACAAATCACCCTGCGACAGTATCGCGGGCGGGCGCTCGTCCTGACCTTCATTTACACGCGCTGCCCGCTGCCCGATTACTGCACCCTGATGAGCAACAACTTCGCAGAGATCAACCGCGAGTTGGACAAGTCGCCGGAACTGCGCGCCCGCGCGCACCTGCTCAGTCTCACGCTCGACCCGGCCTACGACACTCCGCAAGTCTTGCGCAGCTACGGCGCGGCACACACGGAAAATTATCAGGGCGAAAAGTTTGAAGGATGGGAATTTGCGACGGGGAAGCCCGCAGAGATTCAGCGCATGGCTAATTTTTTCGGCCTGACCTACGAACAGGACGGCGAGGAGATCACACACTCGCTGCGCACCGCCATCATCGCGCCGGACGGCACACTTTATAAATTATATCGAGGCAATGAGTGGAAGCCCGCCGAACTTTTACACGACCTGCGCCAACTGAGCAGCGGCGCGCAGCAACCTTCCTGAAACGCGCAGAAGCGGCGCGTGACAGAACGCGCCGCTTCTGACGGACGAACGGATTGCTTCGCTCTCAGCCCTTGAGTTTTCTGATCTCTTCGGTCAACACCGGGATGACCTCGAAGAGGTCGCCGACGATGCCGTAGTCTGCGATGTCGAAGATGGGCGCTTCCGGGTCTTTGTTGACGGCGACGATGGTGCTCGAATTCTTCATGCCGACAAGGTGCTGGATCGCGCCGGAGATGCCGAGTGCGATGTAGAGTTTGGGCGTGACGGTCTGCCCGGACGAACCGATCTGGCGGTCAATCGGCAGCCACCCGGCGTCGCAAATCGGGCGCGAGGCCGCGAGTTCGCCGCCGAGCAGATCGGCCAGTTGCTGCGCGAGCGCGATATGCTCCTGCCCCTTGATGCCGCGGCCGATGGCGATGATGGTGTCGGCCTTCGTCAGGTCGACAGCCTGCTTCACCTCCTGGAAAGGCTCTTCCGGCTGCATCCTCACTTCGCCCACTTCGACCGGCAGAGATTCGATTGCAGCCGCATCGCCGCCACCGCGCTCCGCCTGATCCGCGCGATATGCGCCCGACTGGAACGTCGCGAACACGGGAGGCTCGCCGTGCGCCACTACGTCTGCGTCAATCTTTCCCTGAAAAATGCGCCGGGAGAAAGTTACCGCGCCGTCCGTCACGGTGGCGCGCACGCAATCGCTGATCAAATCCTTGCCGAAGCGCGCCGCCAGTTTCGGCGCATAGTCGCGCACGAGGTAGGTGTGCGGCATGATGACGAATTGCGGGTCGAGCGAGCGCACGGCATGTTCCATGGCGTCTGCGTAACCGTCGGGCGTGTAGTCGGCCAACTTCGGATTCTCGACCGAGACCACCCGGTCGAGTTTGTAAGCCGCGACTTCGCCCGCACGCGCGGCGTCCGTGCCGACGACGACGGCCGAGACGGGTTGGCCGAGCGACGCGCCGAGTTGTTGCGCGGCGGCCATGGCCTCGAAGGAAGTTTTGTTGAACGCACCGCCACGGTGCTCTGCGAAAACTAGGATTCCGTTTGGCATATAAGTTTAGCTGTCATCAATCAGCCGTCAGGTTTCAGCGGTCGGTCAATCGTGCGTAGGCTAACGGCTGACCGCTGAAGCTGACGGCGCTTAGAATATTCTGGCTTCGGTTCGTAACTTCTCCGCGAGTTGAGCAGCCCCGGCTTTGGCGTCGCCCTCGCCGAGAAACTGCGTCTGCTTCGTCTTTTGCGGAAAGTAAATTTTCGTGATCTGCTGGTGGGCGGCCGCGCCGATGGCTTCCTCAGAGGGCGCGAGTTCTTTGATCTCTTTTTTCTTCGCCGCCATGATGCCCTTAAGGGTCGCGTAGCGAATCTGGCTGATGCCTGATTGGATGGTGAGGAGCGCCGGGCGCGTCATCGCATACCACTGATACCAGCCGCTCTCCAATTCCCTCTTCACGCGCAACCCTTCGCCCGAGGCATCCACCTCGATGACGATAGTTGCGTGCGGCAGTCCCAACAACTCTGCGAGGATCACGCCCGTCTGCGCGTAGCCGTTGTCGTCGGATTGCAAGCCCGTCAGGATGAGATCGGCCTGCTCGTCCTTGATCGCGCCGGACAAAACTTTCGCCACGGCGTATGGCCCGAATTGAACCGTGTCGTCGGCGACGATGTGGAGCGCGCGATCCGCCCCGCGCGCGAGCGCATCCTTGATCACGCTCTTGACGCGCTGCGGCCCCAGCGAACAGACGACGACCTCGCCGCCGTGTTTCTCTTTCAGACGCAACGCTTCTTCGAGCGCGTAGCCGTCCGACTCGTTAACTTCATAGGAGAGGTCGCCCTCCTCGATCCAGGTCGAGTCGCGGTTGATGCGCAGGATCGCGTCCTTGTTGCCGACCTGCTTCA
>DASVPS010000273.1:0-23960 GCA_036389555.1 Pyrinomonadaceae bacterium | reverse complement strand
GTCGAAGTGGCCGCCATGAACTACCACGCTCAGCCCACTCACCCCAGCTACCGCACGGACGGCTCGGCCGCGCCCTTCCTCACGAACGGCCGGCCGCCCGTCGCGGGCGCGCCCTTCGCCGACCCGTGCGTCACCGACCGCTTCCCGACGAGCGGTGACCCCGTGCTCAACGTCGCCCCGCGCGGCCGCCCGGTCACATACAAGGGCGTCATGTTCCAGTTCGACATGACGATCAATAAGGCCGGCTGGCACTTCCCGCAGACGCGCATCGAATCCCTGTGGCGCGACTATGATCCGATCCGGCTCGGCCAGCGCGCGCCCGAACCGCTCTTCTTCCGCGCCAATCAGGAAGACTGCATCACCTTCAAGCACGTCAACCTCGTCCCGAAAGTTTATCGCGTTGACGATTTTCAGGTGCGCACGCCGACCGACATCGTCGGCCAGCACATACACCTCGTGAAGTTCGACGTGACCTCGTCCGACGGCGCGGGCAACGGCTGGAACTACGAGGACGGCACGTTCGGCCCCGAAGAGGTCAAACACCGCGTCGAAGAGATCAACCGCGTCGGCGGCATCTACACGCCCACGGGCGGGCGGCGTATGCTGACGCTGCAAAATCATCCGTTCTTCGGCGTCCCGGCGCAGACCACCATCCAGCGTTGGCTCGTGGACGACGTGGGCAAGAGCACGGCCGGCAACCGCACGCTGCGCAACGCCTTCACGCACGATCACTTCGGCCCGTCCACACACCAACAGGGCGGACTCTACGCCGGTCTCATCATCGAGCCGCAAAACTCCGCCTGGTATCACAACGAAACGGGCGCGCTCCTCGGCGGCCCCGCGCAACAGCGCGACGACGGCGGCCCGACCACCTTCCAGGCCGTCATCATCACGTCCGATCCAAGGTTTAGCTATCGTGAATTCCTGCTCGAATTTCAGGACTTCCAACTCGCTTACCTGAAGGGCGGCGGCGTTGACGCAAACGGCCTCGCCGTGCCAGACCCGGAGCGCGCCATCAACCCGCCCGGCAGAAATGAGATACCTCTGCCGCCTTTCAATCCCTATATCGGCAACGGCCCCTTCGGCCCCGAGACCGCGCTGTTGAAACGTCCCGCGCACGGGCGTTGCCCGGATGGCGAACCCGCGCCGTGCCCGGAGATCATTTCGGCCGACGACCCCGGCACATTCTCCGTGAACTATCGCAACGAGCCTATCCCGTTGCGCATCCGCAACCCCAGCACGAACACGCAGGTGTTGAACGATATACGCGGCGACCTCTCGCACGTCTATCGCAGCATCGCGCGCGTCGATCCGGCTTTGAACAGCCCCGGCCCTTACCCGCCGCTGACGGCCGACGTCGGCCCCTACGATCCGTTCACGCCGCTCCTGCGCGCCTATGAGAACGACAACGTGGAGGTGCGCGTGCTCGTCGGCGCGCACGAGGAAGGACACAACTTCAGCATCAACGGCATCAAGTGGCTCTTCGAGCCGTTCGACCCGGATTCCGGCTACCGCAACTCGCAGATGATGGGCATCTCCGAGAAGTACGACTTCATCGTCCCGCGCATGCCGAAGAACGCACGCACGTCCGATTATCTCTACAAGCCCGGCACAGCCGTAGACGATCAGTGGAACGGCCTGTGGGGACTGTTCAGGACTTACAGCACCACGCGCCAAGACCTCGTCAAGCTGCCGAACAACAAGTTCGGCTTCGGGCCGGGGGCGAGCAATCCCGGCGACTTCGTGGGCGTCTGCCCGCGTGCGGCCGCCGACAGGGCGAGAAACTACACGGTGGCGGCCTATCTGGCGCGCGACATCCTGCCGCAGCGCACGCTGCAATTCAACGGGCAGAACGGCTACACCTTCACGGTGCGGGACAACGACCCGCACAGCCCGACCTACGGCGACGTGGAGAACGGCCCGCTGCACGACCCGACCGCGATCATCTTCGTCAACGTCACGCCGCAGTTGACCAAGAGCGACCCGCCGCCCGACATCGACCCGTACACAGGGATGTATGCTCGGCCGCGCGTCGAGCCGCTCATCCTGCGCGCCAACTCGGGCGACTGCATCAACGTCACGCTCCTCAACCGGCTGCCGGAGAGAGCGCCAGACCTGCCCGGCTATAACACGATGCCGATGATCGTCGATTACTTCAACGCCAATCAGGTCATCCCTTCGTCGCACGTCGGGCTGCACCCGCAGTTGGTCTTTTTCGACGTGACGAAGGGCGACGGCATGAACGTCGGCAACAATCCCGTCCAGACCGCAGCGCCGGGCGGTTCGGTCACTTACCAGTGGTATGCGGGCGACATCCACATTAACCCGGACACCAACTACGGCACGGCCGTGCCCATCGAGTTTGGCGCGACGAACCTCTCGTCCTCCGACCCGATCAAGCACAGCAACAAGAGCGCTATCGGCTCGCTCATCATCGAGCCGCAGTACAGCACCTGGGCAATTGACGCTGACTCGACCCACTCGGCGACGATCAAACTCGAAGGTGAGTTCGCCTTCGACTGCGTCCGCGCTCCCTGCATAGACACGCGCGAGACGTTCCGCGAGCATGTCTTGCAGTTCCAGAACGACATCAACATGAGGTTCGGCGACGGCAGCCACGTCCCGAATCTGGCGGACGCGGAAGACCCTGAGGACTCTGCGCAGAAGGCGATCAACTATCGCACCGAACCGATGTGGACGCGCCTCTGTTACTTCCCGTCGCTACCTCTGACGGGCGGTGATCCGAGAATGCCGCAAACCGGCTGCCCGAACCCGGCCGAATCAACCCACCAGATCGACATGACCAACGCGCTGCACAACACGCAGATCGGCGGTCGCGATCCGGTGACGCCGATCTTCACGGCCGCGACGGGCAGGCAGGCGCGCTTCCGCGTCCTGCATTCGGGCGGCCACGCACGCAACAACGTATTCATGGTACACGGCCACATCTGGCAGGAGATGCCCTACCAGACTGGCTCTAAGTCTACCGTCATCGGGTTCAAAGACGACTCGCCGTGGCACGGCTCGCAGTTCGGCCACGGCCCGTCGAACCACTTCGACGTAGTGCTCACCTCCGCGGGCGGCAGGTTCCAGGTGCAGGGCGATTACCTGTACCGCACGTTCCAGTCGTTCCAGTTCGACGGCGGCATCTGGGGACTCTTCCGCGTCAATCCGTATATCACTGCCGAGGAAGAGAAGTGTCTGAGCTGCGACACCATGTACCTTAATGGTTCCACTAACGAGGTCAAGCAGCCGTAGGCCGCGTCGCATAGACATGAACCAACCGACTCTGAAGGCGGGGCGACGCCGTTTAAAAAGCGTCGCTCCGCACCTTCGGAGTTGAACCTTGCAACACCATTTTCCGCGCCCCGGAATTTCCGCCAAAGGGCGCGCCCGGAAGACGCGGCGCTCGTGTATATTAGGCCGCACAGATGAATTTTCGATGAAGGAAAGATGAAGAGAGATGAACCAGCCCACGCCTGCCCGCGCCCCGTTTGAGACCACCGATCTCATGCTCGCGAGTTTCCTGCGCTGCCGCAGTTTCATGATCGAGGCCATCAAACGCCAGCACGGCAAAACCGTCTTCGTCTTCGACGACTCCGCGCAGTTGCGCCAATCCCTGCTCGACTACGCTAACGACGGCACGGTCGCCGTGCGCTCCTTCTGCTCCACCATGCGAGACCTGAAGGCCATCACGCGCTGACCGGCCGGCCGCGAACTCGCGCGTCCACGCTCGACGCGGTGCGGCGGCGGCGAGGAAATCCGTGAACGCATCCGGCGCGCGCCCGAAATCGTTCTCCCGCCGGTCGCGGAAGCGACACAAATCACAGACGATGAGCAAGCCATTTATGACGAACACAAACCGCATCAGCAAAACGCTCCTGACCGGCATCCTGCTCGCCGCTTTGGCGTGCGCGTCCTTCGCGCAGACTCCGCGTTCGGGCATGCCGCCTCCGCCTCCGCCGTCGCCGCAGCCCGCGCCCGTCAACGCGAGCGCGACCGCCGCCGCCGCCGCCGCAGTGCCTCCCGCGTCCAACGCGCCGCAGAAGATCACGCGCGAGGGCATCAACGTGGAGTTCAAGGTCGAGCCGGCGATCAAAACCGAGGGGTTGCTGGAAGGCAAAGAGGCGCTCGTCTCGTTCTCGGTTAAAGATGTCGCGACGGGTCAGCCCGTGACGAATTTGCGTCCGGCGGCGTGGATTGATGAACGGGCGCGCGGGACGACCTCCACTGACGCCAAAGCGTGCCGCGAGAAGGTGCAGTCGTTCCTGACGGCGCAACTCAGCCAGCGCCCCGACATAGACCTCAATTCCTACTACGTGCTGGCGCTCAACGAAGAGGCGAACATCTCCGTCATCGACCCGCTGCTCGGCTTCGGCACGACCAAGCTGCTCACCGTCGTCTTCCTCAAAAGCCCCGGCGAGGACTGGGCGATGAGCGCAGACCGACGACGACTCTACGTCTCGATGCCGCTCGTCAATCAGGTCGCCGTCGTGGACACTGCGACCTGGAAAGTCGTCGCGAACCTGGACACGGGCGCGCGTCCCGTGCGCGTGCGCCTGCAAGCGGACGGCAAATATTTGTGGGTCGGCACGGACGGCGTGGGCGATGCGGCGACGGGCGGCGTGACCGTCATCGACACGGCGACCGAGAAGGTGGCCGCGCAGATCACGACGGGCGCGGGGCATCACGAGATCGCCTTTAGCCCCGACGACCGTTTCGCCTTCATCACCAACCGGACGGATGGCACGCTCTCAGTCGTTGATGTGGCGCGGCTCGCCAAAATCAAAGACCTCAAGACGGGCGCGCGCCCCTCTTCGCTCGCCTTCTCGCCCCTCGGCCGCGCCGTCTACGTGGCGCACGAAGGCGAGGGCGCGATCACGGTCGTTGACGCCGTGAGCCACGCCGTCACGGCGACCATCGCGGCGAAGCCCGGCGTGGCGTCCATCCGCTTCGCGCCCAACGGCCGCCACGGATTCGCCGTCAACCCGAAGGAGAACGTCGTACACATCTTCGACGCCTCGACCAATCGTATGCTGCACCATGTCACGGTCGCAGACTCGCCCGATCAAGTGACGTTCACCAAACAGTTCGCCTACGTGCGTGCGCTCGGCAACGAACACGTCTCGCTGATCAACTTGTCGCAGGTCGGCACGGGCGCGGTCGGGTCTTCCGTCGCGCGTTTCCCCGGCGGGCAGAAAGCCCCCGGTCTGGCGTCGAGCCGTTCGACGGCGGATGTTGTCATCGCCTCGGCGGAAGAGAACGCCGTGCTCGTCGCGAACCCGGCCGACAAGATGATCTACTATTATCAGGAGGGCATGGCCGCGCCGATGGGCAGCTTCACGAACTACAAGCGCGAGCCGCGTTCGCTGCTCCTCTGGGACGCCTCTCTGCGCGAGACCGCGCCCGGCGTCTATTCGACGAAAGCGCAACTCACCGCGCAGGGGAACTACGACGTGGCCTTCCTGCTCGACGCGCCGCGCATCGTCAACTGCTTCGAGATGTCTATTAAGGAGAACCCGGAATATCAGAAGCGTAGGGAAGTGGCGATCAGGATCGAGCCGATGTTGAAAGAGCGCAACCTGCGAACCGGCGAGAACGCACAGATTCGCTTCAAGGTGACGGACTCGGCGACCAAACTGCCCCGCACAGACTTGAAAGACATGGGCGTGCTCACTTTCCTCGCGCCCGGCATCTGGCAGCAGCGCCACTGGGCGAAGCCGCTCGGCGACGGCATCTACGAGATCAACTTCGTCCCGCCGCAGTCAGGCGTTTATTATATCTTCTTCCAGTGCCCTTCGCTCGGCGTCACCTACAGGCAGATACCGCATCTGATTCTGAACGCCGAAGCGGCCGCGAAGGGCGGACGGTAACAGCACGCACAACGCGCGGCCGCGATTGCCGACGCGCACGCGCCAGATTTGTTTGAGAGGTTAGAAACGCCATGACTATCACGCACGCTAACGAACAGAATCGCCACGGGGCGCTCGCTAAATTCTTCCGCCTCGCGTTGCTCATCGTCGTCGCCGCCGCGCTCGGCAGCGGCAGCGCGGCGACGGCGCAGACGAGCGGCGCGCAGCCGGCTGTACAAACGCCCGCGCAAACACCGAAAGCGCCCGCTAAACCGGGTCAACCGGCCACCGTTCCCGCGCCTGCGGGCGACGCTTCGGCGGCGCAGAAATATTTTACCGACGTGGAACTCATCAACCAGAACGGCGATCGGATGCGCCTCTACAGTGACGTGCTCAAGAATCGCGTGGTCGTCGTCAACGCCTTCTTCGCCACCTGTCAGGGCAGTTGCCTGCCGATGAATCGCAACCTTGAGAAGTTGCAGGAGGCTTTCAAGGAGCGGATGGGCAAAGACCTCTACATCGTCTCGATCAGCGTTGACCCGACCGTGGACACGCCGCAGGCTCTCAAAGAGTATGCGAAGAAGTTGAACGCCGTGCCCGGCAGATTGTTCCTCACCGGAAAGAAAGAGAACGTTGACTGGGCGCTCTACAAACTGGGGCAGTACGTCGAGCAGCGCGAGCAGCACACCAACATCTTCATCATCGGCAACGAGCGCACAGGCCTCTGGAAGAAAGCCTTCGGCCTCGCGAAGCCGGAAGAATTGGTCAAGGTTTTGGAGAGCGTGCTGAACGATAAACCGGCCGCCGACACGAAGACCCCGGGCGGCAAATAATGCGACGAAACTTCACACGACAACTTCGCGCCTGCGTCGCGCTTTCGCTCATCGCGCTCGCAGCGTGTCTCTACCTGTCGCAGCCGCGCGCGTCCGTGCGCGTCGCGGCGCAGACGAGCGCGCCCGCCCCCGCCGCGAGTCCGGCGCAAGGGGCATCCGCCGTCAGTCCCACACAGGCGTCGGCGTCCGGCGGCGGCGCGCTGACGCCGGCAGAGAAACGTGGCAAGCAAATTTACCTGCGCGGCACGAGCGCGTCAGGCAGAGAGACGACGGCCTACCTCGGCGAGGCTTCGCTCGAAGTGCCGGGAAGCACTTTGACCTGCGCCGGTTGCCACGGCGCGGACGGCGCGGGCAAACCCGAAGGCGGCGTGTCGCCCTCGAACATCACCTGGGCGGCGCTCACCAAGCCTTACGGCGTCACGCACGAGAGCGGGCGCAAGCACCCGCCCTACACCGAGCGCGCACTCGAACTCGCCATCACGCGCGGTCTCGACCCGGCGGGCAACCGTTTGCTCAACGTCATGCCGCGCTACCAGATGGCGCGCGAGGACTTGACCGACCTCATCGCTTATCTCAAACGGCTCGGCACGGATCGCGACCCGGGCGTGACCGACACTGGCATTCGCATTGGCATGCTCGTGCCCGCGAAAGGCGCGCTCGCCGAGATGGGAGGGGCGATCAAGTCGGTCGTCGCAGCCTACTTCGAGGAAATCAACAGTCAGGGCGGAATTTACAATCGCAAGATCGAGTTGAAGTTTGCGGAGACGGGCGACACTGCGGCCGCCACCACCGCGAACGTCGAACGCCTGATCACGGGCGAACAAATCTTCGCGCTCTCCGGCGCGATGATCGCCGGGGCAGACAAAGAGATCGCGGCGCTCGCGCAAACCTCCGAAGTGCCGCTCGTCGCCCCGTTCACGCTCTACCCACCAATCGCGGCGTCCGTCAACCGGCAAGTCTTCTACCTGCTCTCCGGGATAGACGATCAGGCGCGCGCGCTCGTTCTGTTCGCCGCGCAGAAGTTTGCAGACGACAAGACGACTGCGGCTGCACGTGCAGCCGTCGTCTATCAGGAGAGCGAACTGAACGCGGGCGTGGCGGCGGGCATCGAGGAACAGATAAAAAAAGCAGGGTGGGGCGCGCCCTCGATCATAAAGTACGCGCGCGGGCGGTTTGACGCGGCGACGGTCGTCAGAGAATTGAGCGCGAAGGGCGTCAACGCGGTCTTTCTCGTCGGCGGCGGCGAAGACCCGCGCGCTTTTCTGGCGGCGGCGGAGAAGTCGAACTGGACGCCCGCGCTCTACGTGCCCGGCGCGCTGACGGGCAGAGACATACTCGATGCGCCACCGATTTTTAAAGGCAAGATTTTCCTCTCGTTTCCGAGCGTGCCGTCGGACATCAAGCCCGCCGGGCTGGAAAACCTGCGCGCGCTTGCCGCCAAATATAAGCTCCCGCAAGGCCACGCCGCCGCACAGATTTCCGCCTACGTTGCGGCGCAACTCATGGTCGAAGGCTTGAAGCGCGCGGGGCGCGACCTGAGCCGCGAGAAGTTGATCACGGCGCTTGAAGGACTCTACGAGTTCGACACCGGGCTGACGCCGCCGCTCACCTACGGCCCCAACCGTCGCGTCGGCGCGGCGGGCGCATACATCATCACGGTCGATGCGGAGAAGAAGCAGTTCGCCCCTGCGAGCGGGTGGATAGAGGTCAAGTAGCGACAGGAAAGCCGCAAATCGTGAAATCTTGAAATCGCCGGGGACGAACTCTCGCCCCGGCGATTTCCGTCAGGGCGCGAATGGCATCCTCAAACGAATCAATGTTCCGCATCAACACCCGTCGAAAATTTTCACACTGACCTGCCGCCGGCGTGGCGCTGTCGAAATCCGGTCTCGTCACGCATCGGACTCTTTTCCTGATGTTCCGCTGCCTCGCGGCGACGCATCTAGCCCCATCTTCAAAGTTGGAATAGAATGTAGCGGCTGTTGACACGCCGTTGATAAATTCGGCGTTGATGTCGGAGCAGACACCGAGCGCATCCCGGCGTGCGCCCGCACGAGCGGCCGACGGGTATGGTGATTCGAACAGGGGTCGTTGCAGAATCCTCATGGTGATCAAAGACAACACAATCGAGTCGCCCGCCGACGACCGCTTCCGCGCCATCCTCGAACAGTCGCCGCACAGCATTCAGATCATGTCGCCGGACGGGCGCATCCTGCGCGTCAACCGCGCGTGGGAAGAGTTGTGGGGCGTCAAGCTCGAACAACTCGAAGGCTACAACATCCTCGAAGACCTCCAACTCGTCGAGCGGGGCATCATGCCCTACATCCAGCGCGCCTTCGCCGGAGAGGCCGTCGAGATGCCGCCGATTTTATACGACCCCGACGCGACCATCCCACACATCACGCGCCACGCAGAGCCGCGCCGCTGGACGAAGGCCGTCGCTTACCCGATCAAAGACGAACGGGGGCGCGTGCGCGAAGTCGTGCTCATGCATGAGGACATCACGGCGCGCGTCATGGCCGAAGAGTCTTTACGCGAGAGCGAGGCGCGTTACCGCGCGCTCTTTGAAACGACGCTCGATGCCATCATGCTGGTGGATGAGCGCGGGCGCTACGTCGATGTCAACGAGAGCCTCTGTCGCATCCTCAAAGCGCCGCGCGAGCAACTCATCGGCGCGCACTTCAGCGACTACGTGCTGCCCGAAAGGGAAGAGGACGCGCGTCGCACCTTCGCCGCTTTGAGCGAGACGGGCGTCTTCTCAGGCGACTTCCCGATGCGCGCCGCCGACGGCAGCGTCGTCGAATTGGAATGGAACGCGCGCGCACACGTGATGCCCGGCCTTCACGTCTGCGTGGCGCGCGACGTGACGGAGCGCAAGCAGGCCGAAGAGTCTCTGCGCGAGAGCGAATCGCGCTACCAGCGCGCGGCCGAGTCGGGGCGCGTCGGCATCTGGGACTTAGACCTGGAGACCAACGATCTGTACCTGTCGCCGAACCTCAAGGCGTTGCTCGGTTACGCGGACGACGAACTGGAAAACAATCTGGACGCATGGTGTCAACTCCTCCACCCGGACGATAAAGAGAAGACCATCGCGGCGACCAGGGCGCACGTCGAAGGCAAAGTTCCGCGCTACGAGGTCGAAGTGCGCCGCCGCCACAAGGACGGCCACTACCTCTGTTTTCTCGCGCAGGGCGTTGCGCTCAGAGACAGCGCGGGACGAGCCTGCCGTCTGACGGGTTCGGACACGGACATCACCGCACGCAAACAGGTAGAGGAATCGTTGCGCCTGAGCGAAGAGCGTTACCGGAGCCTTCTGGAGAACGCCAACGACATCATCTACGCGCACGATCTGGAGGGCAACTATCTCTCTATCAATCGTGCCGGGGCGCAGATCACAGGCTACACGCGCGAAGAGATTCTGGGCGGCCTGAACATCGCGCAGGTCGTCGCACCGGAGCATCTGGAGCATGCGCGGCAGATGTTGCAGCGCAAACTCCAAGACCCCAGCCCGACCGTCTACGAAGTGGACATCTTGACGAAAGACGGCCGCCGCCTGACGCTCGAAGTGAGCACGAGAATTTCTTACCTCGGCGGCCAGCCCACGGCGGTCGAGGGCGTGGCGCGCGACGTGACGAGGCGCAAACGCGCGGAGGCGGAGAAGACGCGCCTCGCCTCGCTGCTCGAAAGCCAGCGGCGTCATTTGCAGGCGATGGTCGCGAGCGTGCCGGGCGTGGTGTGGGAGGCGTGGGGCGAACCGGACGAGTCGAGCCAGCGCATCAACTTCGTCAGCGATTACGTGGAGATGATGCTCGGCTACACGGTCGAGGAATGGCTCGCCACGCCCAACTTCTGGCTCGCCATCGTCCACCCGGAAGACCGCGAGCGCGCCGCACGCGAAGCGGCGGCCATCTTCGCGAGCGGCAAGGTGGGCACGAGCAGGTTTCGCTGGATGGCGAAGGACGGCCGCGCCGTCTGGGTAGAGTCGCAATCGTCGGTCATACTCGAAGACACGGGTCGCCCGGTCGGGATGCGCGGCGTGACGATGGACATCAGCGAGCGTATGCGGCAGGAGGTCAACGAACACTTCCTCGCCGAAGCGAGCACGGCGCTCGCCTCTTCGCTCGACTACGGGACGACGCTCGCCACGGTCGCCCGCCTCGCCGTGCCGCAGTTCACAGACTGGTGCGCCGTAGACATGGCGGACGAAGAAGGCACGCTGCACCGTCTGGTCGTCGCGCACGTAGACCCTGCAAAGATCGAATGGGCGCACGAAATTTACCAGCGCTACCCGCCCAACCCCGCCGACCCGCACGGGCTGTATCACGTGTTGCGCACCGGCGAATCGGGGTTCTACCCGGACATCCCCGAAGAACTGCTCATCGCGGGCGCGCGCGACGAAAAGCATTTGGAGATCATACGGCAGGTCGGCTTCCGCTCGGTCATGCTCGTGCCGCTCAAGACGCGCGGGCGGGTGCTCGGCGTCATCACGTTCGTCAACACGGAGACGAGCCGCCACCACACGACCGAAGACCTCGCCCTCGCCGAAGACCTCGCGCGCCGTGCGGCTCTCGCCGTCGAGAATGCGCGGCTTTACCGCGCCGAGCGGCAGACGAGGGAGGCGGCCGAACGAACCTCTGATCGGCTCGCGCGCCTGCAAGCCGTCTCCACCGCGCTCTCGCAGGCGCTCACGCCGCAACAGGTCGCCACCGCCGTCGTCGAGCAGGGTATTAGTTCCTTGAACGCGCACGCAGGCTCTGTGGTCTTGCTCGACGAAGCGGGCACGGAGTTGGAGGTCGTCGCGACCGTGGGGTTCCCGCCGAAGGTGGTCGAAGGGTGGAAACACTTCGCCCTCGAAGCGCATGTCCCGCTCGCAGACGCCGTGCGCGAAAAGCTGCCGGTCTTCGTCGAGTCGTTCGCGGACTCCACCGAACGCTACCCGATGCTCCCCCCGCTCACCTCGGCCACGGGCAGCCAGGCGCTCGTCGCGCTCCCGCTCATCGTCAAAGGCCACACCATCGGCGCGATGGGCTTGAGCTTTCCGCGCGCGCAGAGTTTCGGCGAGGAAGACCGCGCCTTCATGCTCGCGCTTGCACAGCAGTGCGCGCAGGCATTGGAGCGCGCCCGCCTCTATGAGACCGAGCAACGATTGCGCGCCGAGGCGGAAACGGCCAATCGGCTCAAAGACGAATTCCTCGCCACCGTCTCACACGAACTGCGCACGCCTTTGACGGCCATCGTCGGTTGGTCGAGCATGTTGCGCACCAGCGACTTTGATCCGCCGACGACGGCGCGCGCCATTGAAACCATCGAACGCAACGCGCTGGCGCAGACGCAGATCATCGAAGACCTCCTGGACGTTTCGCGCATCATCACGAGCAAGGTCAGGCTCGACGCACGACCCATCGAACTCGTCGTTATTGTCGAGGCGGCGCTGGACTCGGTGCGCCCGGCGGCAACGACGAAGGGCATCACGCTCAAGTCGGAAGTGACATCGGGCGTCGCCCCCGCGGCGGTGTCGGGCGACCCGGCGCGTCTCCAACAGGTGATGTGGAACCTGCTGGCGAACGCCGTCAAGTTCACGCCCGCCGGCGGCGAGGTCGCGGTCAGTGTGAGCCGCGCCGGGACAAGCGTGCGGATCGCCGTGGCCGACACGGGGCAGGGCATCAGTCGCGAGTTTCTCCCCTACGTCTTCGACCGCTTCCGTCAGGCCGACGGCACGATCACGCGCACGCATGGCGGCCTCGGTCTCGGCTTGGCAATCGTGCGCCACCTCGTCGAACTACACGGCGGCACGGTCACGGCCGAGAGCGCGGGCGCGGGGCTGGGGGCGACCTTCATCGTCGAACTGCCCGTGGCAGATGCCGTCCGCGACGGCGGCGCGGCGGAGTTGCAGCCACTCTCGGCGTCGCCCGCGGAAATCGCTGCGGCCGTCAGTCCCGCCGCGGAGTTGGCAGGCTTGCGCGTGCTTATCGTGGACGACGAGCCGGACGCGCGTCTGTTGCTCAAGACGCTCATGGAGCAGAGCGGCGCGAAGGTGCGCGCGGCCGCGTCGGCCTCAGAGGCGTTGGCCGCGTTGAAAGATTTCAGGCCGGACATTCTGGTGAGCGACATCGGCATGCCGCAAGAGGACGGCTACGCGCTGCTCAGGTGCGTGCGCGCGCTCAGCCCGGAAGAGGGAGGCAGGATTCCCGCCATCGCCCTGACCGCTTACGCGCAGGAAGACGACCGCATGCGCGCCTTGCTGGCGGGCTTTCAGGTTCACGTGGCGAAGCCGATCAATCCGGCGGAGTTCGTTGCGGTGATCGTGGGGCTGGCCGGGGTGACGAGCCGTAAGTAGAGGACACTTCGCGGGCTTGCGCCGTGCGGGCGCGGGCGTTCATTGAGTTTGCAGGTAGCGATTGACCACGTCGCCGATGACGGCGAAGTCTATCGGCTTGCTGACGCATTCGACGCAACCGGCGGCCACGGCCTTGTGGCGATTCTCCACGTCGCAAAAGGCCGACACGGCGACGATGGGAATGTCCTGAGTTTTATGTTGCGCTTTGATCCGGCGGGTCGCCTCGTAGCCGTCGAGCACGGGCATACTCAAGTCCATCAGGATCAGGTTCGGGCGCACCTGCGGCGCGAGTTCCACGGCTTCCAGCCCGTTGACTGCCTCGACGACGAGACAATTCTTCATTTGCAACATCATCCGAATCAACTCCCGGATGTCGCCCGAATCGTCCACGACGAGAACGGTGCGATTGCCAGCCTGCGCTTCAACCATCGGCCTTCACTATCCTTCCCGACCTGTCTCGTGAGTTTCTTTGGAGAGAACTTATCACGGCTCACCTGAAGCGACAAGATGTTAAATTGGCCGCCCTCGACGCCGGGCGCGCCTGTCGAGACACGGCAACGGCGCGCCGCGTGCCGACGGAGATGAATAGTGGCATCGCGGTGAAGAAAATGACAACAGTATTTGCTAAAACTCGCAGGCCGGCGAACAAGCGCATTCGACGCGAGAAACACGTAGAGCGCGTTTCGCCCTGCGCTTACATTGGTAGTCAAACATCGGACTGATCCGAATCGAAGAAGAAAGAAGAGAATAGAACAATGCTTAAGACACGCGGTTACGCAACCGAAGGGGCGACTGCGACGCTCAAACCGTTCAGCTTCGAGCGCCGCGAACCCGGCGCGCATGACGTGCTCATCGAAATACTCTATTGCGGGGTGTGCCACTCCGACATTCATCAGGCGCGCAACGAGTGGGACAATTCGATCTATCCGATGGTTCCCGGCCACGAGATCGTCGGGCGCGTCGGCGCAGAGGTCACGCGCTTCAAGGAGGGTGATCTGGCGGGCGTCGGCTGTTTCGTCGATTCCTGCCGCACCTGCGAGAATTGCCGCGAGGGCGAGGAACAGCATTGCCAGAAACACCTCGTCGCCACCTACAACGGGACGGAAGAGGACGAACTGACGCCAACCTACGGGGGCTATTCGAACCAGATCGTCGTGGACGAAAATTACACGTTGAAGGTTCCCACGGGCTTGCCTTTGGAGAACGTCGCCCCGCTGCTTTGCGCCGGGATCACTACGTATTCGCCGCTGCGTCGTTTCAACGTCGGCACGGGGCAGCGCGTCGGCGTCGTCGGCCTCGGCGGCCTCGGGCACATGGGCGTCAAACTCGCCGCCTCGATGGGCGCGGAGGTCACGGTCTTCAGCACTTCGCAATCGAAAGAGGCGGACGCGCGCCGCCTCGGCGCACACCACTTCGTCGTGACGAAAGACCCGCAGAACCTCGAACCGCTCGCCGGCGCGTTTCACTTCATACTCGACACCGTCTCCGCCTCTCATGATCTCAACATGTATATCAACCTGCTGCGGCGCGACGGGACGATGGTGCTCGTCGGCGCGCCGGAAAAGCCTGCGGAGGTACACGCCTTCTCGCTCATCACGAACAACAGAAAACTCGTCGGTTCGATGATCGGCGGCATCCGCGAGACGCAGGCGATGCTCGACTACTGCGCCGAGCACAACGTCACTTCGGACGTAGAGGTGATCCCCATCCAGAACATCAACGAGGCCTACGAGCGGACGATCAAAGGCGATGTTCGCTATCGCTTCGTCATCGACATGAAATCGTTATGAACGGCGTGCGTAATACGGGCGCGCATTGACGAGATCGCGCCGAAAGGCGTCGCGGCGGGCACGCGCTACCCGGAGGCGGGCATGGCCGCCGTCAATCGTTGACGCAGGCGGAAAATAATTTGCGAACGAAGGGTGTTAAGAAGCTGTCTGAGAAGTCCCGACAGGGACGATTGCTAATAGCCCGGCACTTTAGTGCCGGGGACAAGTTGAAGAATAATGAATTTAGTCTCGGAGGGACGATTGAATATGTCAAGCACATTCAATCGTCCCTCCGGGACTCTATGTACAAGACACAATAACTATCCCCAGCCATCAATGGCTGGGCTATTATCAAATCGTCCCTCCGGGACAACAACAAATTTACTTTTCAAACAGCTTCTTAGAAACGCGCGATACGTTGTTATACTGTCGGGCAACGCTTGTCCTAGAGATTGTTGGCCGGCGAGGCGCGCGGAGACGTAAAGCCGCCGCGCGTCTCCCGCATTCAGAGGAGAGTAGCCCGCGATGGGCGCGAAAATATCTCAACGCAACGCCGCATTCGTCGTGTTCGGGATCATCGCGGCGGGTTATATCTTCAACCTCGTCATCTTCAGCCTGAGCAGGGAAGCACAATTCACCGCTGGTGGGTTGTTGCTCGTCGCGTCGGGCGCAGCCTGCCTTTACTTCTCAGGCGCGCCCGAAACACTCTCTTGTGATCGCGCACTTAACACTTGCCGTTTGACCCGGCCGCGCTTCCTACACATGCCGAAATCGGTCGAGACCTTTCCGCTCGACCGTGTGCGTGCCGTCCGCGTGAACGAGACGTATGTGTCCTCTCTCGACGGCCCCGGCCACACCGGCTATGAGGTGAGTTTGGAGACCGAGGGCAGGCGCGTCCACGTTTTTTGCACCGAAGACCGTGAGCGAAGTGCCGACGCCATCGCGCGGCGCATCAGGTCGTTTCTCAAAGACGACAGTCAGAGATCGCTGATGGTGCGCAGGTTCCCCTGGATGATAGACGCGGTTGGCGGGGCATTAATAATTGCCGGCGCGTTGCTCGTCCTCAGCGCCGCGACCGGATGGCTGTATGCGATGGACGTGTGAGGCAAAAGTTTTCGTAGTTTAATAACTCTATTGCATCCCTCATCCGCCGCCCCTACAATCACTGGCGGATGAACTCTCATTTGGATGAGCTGATCAAAATTCTACGGCTCGCCTACTCCGGCGAGTTGGCGGCGGCCTACGCCTATCGCGGCCACTGGCATTCGGTGAAGGATGAAGCGACGAGGACGCGCATCCGCGAGATCGAGGAAGAGGAGTGGCATCACAGGCGTCTGGTGGGTCGGATGCTCGAACAGTTGGGCGCAAAGCCGAGCCGCGCGCGGGAGCGTCGCGCCGTCGTCATCGGGCGCGCGCTCGGCGCGATGTGCCACGTGGCCGGGTGGTTCTTGCCGATGTATGGGGCGGGGAAACTTGAGAGCCGAAACATCAACGAGTATGAGACGGCGGCGCGGCACGCTTCGCGCTCAGGCCGCGCGGAGTTTGTGGACTGCCTGCTCGCGATGGCGGAGGTGGAGTGGGAACACGAAAAATATTTTCGCGCGTGCGTGGCAAATCATCGACTCGGCGCGTGGGTTCCGCCGTGGCCGCGCCCCGCGCCGAAAGAGTCGATCCGCGCCGCATACCACGTCGAGTTGGGAGCCATCCCGGAGCGAATCAACTTTAGCGACGACGAGTTCGCGTTTGAATCCGACCGCGGGTAACAGCATCTCGCGATACTCGGATCATCAACGCGACTGGCCGGCGGGACGCGGCTCGTCGGCAATGATTTGCGTGTTCTGAAATGCCACGATCTTCCAGTCGCCTTTCTCCTTCGTCATCACGAGCGTGACCATTGCGTTCATCTCGCGCGTCTCTGCGCCCTGCCGTATCCGGTTGACGCCCTGCACGTGGACGACGGCCACGTCGGGGCGCAGGAAGCGAATCTGTTTGACCGAGATACTGAGAATCGAATTCTTATAGAAGGTGTCGAAGATGTGCTGGTGGCTTTTCTCGATGGCCTCGCGCCCGCGCAGATGCACGCCGTTGACGACGACGTAATCGGCATCGGCGGCGAAGGGCTTGGCATAGAGTGCGCCGCTTTTGGTGTTCCAGCCGACTTCCATCTGGCGTACGTTTTCGCGCACGGCGGCTTCGTCAACCGCGTTCGTGTCGGGGGAGATTGATGCGCGCAGGGGACTCTGGAGCGCGCAGGCGGCAAGGGTGATCAGGACGTAAAGGAAGTGTCTGTTGCGTGTGTGGTTTCTCATCTCGTTTCTCCGTGGTGAAATTTTAGAAGTTGGTCACTGGAACCAAAAGCCGCGCCGCGCGGTGGCGGGCGCTTGAGGTGTTTTCGCTTAAAAAATCTGGCGCGAATAGGCGGCGAAGATGCTTTCGTCGAGCGCGCAGGCGGCGAGCGAAAACACCGAATAGCCCAGCGCGAGCAGCCCGGCCAGCGTCGTCACGTAACAGGTCAGGGCGATGGCGGCGAGCATCCGCGTCTCGGCTCGCTTTTCCGTGTTCGAACTTTGCATGTCTGTTTCCTCCGCTCAAAAAAAGTGTCGGCGCGCGCGGCGGGAGATTTCGGCGGTCACGCCCTCTCCCCGTCCGTTTATTTCTGCGCTCACCTGAGGAAGCGACAAGCGGAGCGAAAAGTGTCCACCCCGGAGAAAAATTTCTTTCGCAAAATTTTTTGGTGCTACAATCCGCGCGCTTTTGCATCCGACCCGCTAGAGGGCGCGCTGGCTGACATGACGACCATCTCGCAACAGGAGATCACCGGCCTGCTCGCCGATTGGGGGCGGGGCGACCGCGCGGCGCTCGACAAACTCACCCCGCTCGTCTATGCGGAACTGCGCCGCATCGCCCGCCGCCAGATGAGCCGCGAGCGCGACGGCCACACCTTGCAGGCGACCGCGCTCGTCAACGAAGCCTTCATACGCCTCTCCGGTCAGGAAAATTTTAGCTGGCAGGATCGAGCACACTTCTACGCCGTCTGCGCGCAGGTGATGCGTCACATCCTCGTCGATCATGCGCGTTCGCACGCGCGCGACAAGCGCGGCGGCGGCGCGATTCAGGTTTCGCTCGACGAAGCGGCGGTGTTGGCCGCGGGCGGCGGAGGGGCGACGGATTTCCTCGCGCTCGACGAAGCCTTGCGTGCGCTCGAAGCCTTCGACCCGCAGAAGGCAAGGATCGTCGAACTGCGTTACTTCGCGGGGTTAGGGATAGAAGAGACGGCCGAAGTGTTGAAGATTTCCCCTACGACCGTCAGGCGCGAATGGCGGCGCGCGAAGGCGTGGCTCTACCGCGCGCTCGCGGAAGGAGGCGGCGATGAGACCCGACCGCTGGCGGCAAATTGACGAACTGTTCGAGGCCGCGCTCGAACGCGAAGGCGCGGAGGCGCGCGCCGTCTTTCTCACAGAAGCTTGCGCGGGCGACGACTCTTTGCGTCACGAGGTCGAGAAGATGCTCCGCTTCGACCGGCAGGCCGAAGACTTCATAGAGACGCCGGTCTTCAGCGTGGCCGCAAGGTTGATGACGGGTCAGCCCGAAGCGCCGTCGCCGTCCGGCGCGGCGGTGAGCGTCGGAAAGAGAGAGTCCGCGAAGCGGTCTCAAACTCATTCAACCGCCGACTCGATTGACGATGCGCGCTTCATCCCGGGCGACGTGCTCGCCGAGCGTTATCGCATCGTCGGCCTGCTCGGGCGCGGCGGGATGGGCGAGGTTTATCGCGCCGACGATCTCAAACTCAAACAGCCCGTCGCGCTCAAGTTCCTTCCCGAAACGCTCTCGGCCGACGGGGCGGCGCTCGCGCGCTTCTATCAGGAGGTGAGCGTCGCGCGCCAGATTTCGCACCGCCACGTCTGCCGCGTCTACGACGTGGGCGAGTACGAAGGGCAGCATTTCATCTCGATGGAATTCGTGCGCGGCGAAGAACTCGCCTCGCTCCTGAAGCGCATCAACCGGCTGCCGCACGACAAGGCCGTACAGGTCGCACGCCAACTCTGCGGCGGCCTCGCAGCCATCCACGAACAGGGCGTCATTCATCGCGACCTCAAGCCCGCCAACATCATGCTCGACGAGCGCGGCGATGTGCGCATCACGGACTTCGGCATCGCCGCCCTCACCGAGAGCCTCAACGGCGGACGCGAGGCCGTGGCCGGCACGCCCGCCTACATGTCGCCCGAACAACTCGACGGGCGCGGGCTGACGGTGGCGAGCGACATCTACTCGCTCGGCCTCGTGCTCTACGAAATCTTCACCGGCAAGCGTGCGTTCGAGGCGGCGAACCTGAACGACATGCTCCGCCTGCGACGCAGCGACACAGCGCCGACCAGTCCCTCCAAATTGATCGCCGATCTCGACCCGCTCGTCGAGCGCGTCATCCTACGCTGTCTTGAGACGGAGCCGTCGGCGCGTCCCGCGTCGGCGTTACAGGTGGCGGCGGCTTTGCCCGGCGGCGACCCGCTCGCCGCCGCGCTCGCTGCGGGCGAGACGCCTTCGCCGGAGATGGTCGCCGCCGCGCCCAAACAAGGGAGCCTGCGCCCGCCGGTCGCCCTCGGGTTACTCGCAGCGGTGTTCGTCGGCGTTGTCCTCGTCGTCTTCTTCTCCGGCCGGGCTTCGCTCCACCGCTTCGTCCCGCTCAAAAAATCGCCGGACGATCTCAAGGAGCGCGCGGGCGAGATCGCGCGTCGGGCAGGTTACACCGCGCCGCCGCTCGATACCGCGCATGGGTTTGCGCCGGAATACGAATATCTGGACTACGTGCGGAAGCAAGACGCCTCGCCGGATCGTTGGGAGAAGCTGAAGACGGGACAACCGTCCGCCATCACCTTCTGGTATCGCCAGAGTCCACGCTATCTGGAGGCTTACGACTACTGGCAAATTGCCCCGCACGACCCGCCAAACGAAGTCTCCGGCATGCTGCTCATGAAGCTCGACACGACGGGGCGTCTGACTTACTTCGAGGCCGCGCCGCCGCAGGTGGATGAGACGGGAGACGCGAACGCGAATGCAAACGTGAACGCGAATGCGAACGTGACTCCAAACGTTGCGCCCGACTGGTCGCCCCTTTTTCAAGACGCGGGACTCGACATCGCCAGCTTCCGTCCGACGCCGTCGCGTTGGACGCCGCCGCGTCATGCCGATGTGCGCGCGGCATGGGAAGGCACTTACCCCGGCCGGCCGGAACTCCCGCTCAAGGTAGAGGCCGCCGCTTATCGCGGCCAGCCCATCTATTTCGAGTTGATAGGCGCGTGGCAGCGGCCGAACCGGCAGACCGCTTTCGAGGCGAGTGTCGGGCAGAAAACTTTTTCCGCGCTCCTGCTCACCTTCTACTTCGGCGCGCTCGCGCTGGCGGCGCTGCTCGCGTGGAGAAATTTGCGTCTGGGGCGCGGCGACCGCCGGGGCGCGTTTCGCCTCGCGCTCTTCGCTTTCGCGCTGAGGATGATCTACTGGGTGTTCTTCGCGCACCACGTGCCTTCCGTGGGCGAAGTCGTAGGCCAATTCGTGGGGGGGCTTCAGTCGGCGGTCTACTGGGCATTCTTCATGGGCTTGATGTATCTCGCGCTCGAACCGTTTCTCAGGCGGCGCTGGCCGGAGTGGATCATCTCCTGGAGTCGTCTGCTCGCAGGCGACTTTCGCGACCCGCTCATCGGGCGCGACGTGCTGATCGGTGCCGTCTTCGGCACCTGCATCGCCCTCGCCAACTGCGCGCAGGCGTTCGCGCCGCGACTGTTCGGCGGACAGCTCCCCCCGCCCCTCTTGAATTCCAACCTTCTCTACGAACTCGGGCTGCTCGGAATGAGCGGCTTCATCCCGTTGCTGATCAATCAGACCACGGCCTCGATAATGTTTCCCTTCGTCATCATCTCCATCCTGCTTTTCTTCACCAAACTGCTGCGGCGAGAGCGTCTCGGCCTCGCGGCGAGTTGGCTTCTCTTCTACGCCGCGCTGAACTTAAACTTCGCCAGCCCGACACCGTTCAGCATGCTGCTCGTCGCCCTCCTGCCGACTATCCTGCTCCTTGCCCTCACGCGCTTCGGACTGCTGGCGCTGATCTCGACACACTTCTTCACGCACATCTTGCCGTTCTATCCCGTGACCACGGAATTCTCCGCGTGGTACGCGACGAGCTTTCTTCTGCAACTGTTCCTGATGGGTGTGATTCTGCTCTACGCTTTCTACACGTCGCTGGCCGGGCAGCCGCTCTTTCGCGGCCGATTCCTCGAAGACTAGTTGGAGGACAGATGAAATTCGCGAAAATCTTATTTCTCGTCGCAGGCATCTACGGCCTCGTCGCGCTCTTGCCGCAATACTTTCTGGAAGAGTACAACGGGCGCAATTTCCCGCCGCCCATCACTCACCCGGAATACTATTACGGCTTCGTCGGCGTGGCCGTCGCGTGGCAGGTGTTGTTTCTCATTCTGGCGAAAGACCCCGTGCGTTTTCGCCCGATGATGATCCCGGCCGTGCTGGAGAAACTGGGCTTCGGGGTGGTCGCCGTGATTCTTTACGCGCAGCAACGCCTGTCGGCGTTCACGCTCGGCGCGGGCTTGATAGATTTGATTCTCGGCGCGCTGTTCGTCGTGGCTTACGTTAAGACCGGAGACGGTCGAGAGCCGAAACGAACGTAGACCACGTATGACCTCTCGCTCGTGCGACGGCGCACATGCGCGACGCTCTCACAGGCTTATTTTAGTTCCCACAGAATCGGCGTCCGGGGTTTCAGCGCGTGCTCGATGGCGAGCGCGACGAAGCCCATCGTGTAGCGTGCGTTGATTTCGAGGAGCGGGTGTAGCCCGCGTGAGTGTTCCAGCGCGTCTAAGCCAGCCGCGCCCACGTAGCCCTCGCGAAACAATCTCTCTCCCACCACGCGCGCCATGCTTTCGAGTTCCGCCCTGCGCCCTGAATCTATTTTGCGGCCGAGCAGATAGCCCGTGCCCGTCCCCGCGCCGTTCGTTTGCAGGTCGCTGATGCCGACGAGGTTGACCTCGCCGCCCGGCGCGATCTCCATCGTCACGCCATATTCGCGCACGCGCTCAAGCCACGGTTGAAAGATGAGCGTCTCGCCTCTGGCAAACTGACGCCGCGCCCACGTTGCCTGCGCCCCTTCGAGGCGCGCGCCGCGACCGAGCACGCGCTCGCGCGCCGCGAATCCGAAAGGGCTTTTAATCACCCACTTGTCATCCGCGCGCGGGCACGCACGCGCCACCGCCTCCTCCAATTCCGCGAAACTCGCAGCGGCGCGCGCGCCCCTCATCTCGACCCCGAGTTCCTGTTCCAGCGCATGGCTCCACAGTTTGGAATTAACCCGCCTGACTGTTTCGAGCGAGACGGGCGGCACGCCTCCTCCTCCTCCTCCTGCGCCCACGCGCGCGGCGAGCGCGACGACCGTCGGCGTCCAGCCCCACGGCGTAAAGATTCTGCCCGCCCCCTTCTTCGACGCACCGTGCGTTATCGTTTCGCTCCCCTTTTTCACAGGGTCGAGCGTTACCAGTTCGACGCCGCGCCGCGCCGCTTCCGTGATCAAAGATTCGGACGGAGGCTCTTCGACGAGGAGCGCATCTCCCGCGTCGGCGAGTTGGAGAAGATGCGGGGCGAGTCGCCGGTTGAGCGCGACGAACGAGAGCGGCCGCCGGTACACGCCCTCGCCCGCGGCCAGTTCCGTCTCAAAGTCTGCGTTCATGTACCAGAGTCTCGAAGTCATCTTTGTAACTCAACAGGGCGCGGGCGACGAAAAAAGAGTGCGGCGCGGGCGCATGAAGTAAACCGATTTCGTTTGCTCTCGCGGTGGCTTTTGCGGCAACATCCTGCGCGTATGAATTTATCAGAACTGCCCACGCCCGCGCTCGTGCTCGATGTGGCGCGCGTGCGGCGCAATGCTGAGCGCATGCAGCGGCGCGTCGAGGGCATGGGCGCGCGCCTGCGCCCGCACATCAAGACCCACAAGTGCGTCGAGGTGGCGCGGCTGCAAACCTCTGCGCGCTCTCCCGCGCTCACCGTCTCGACGCTCGCCGAAGCGCGCTGGTTCGCCGCGCGCGGCTTCACCGATTTAACTTACGCCGTGCCCATCGAACCGGGTAAGTTTGACGCCGCCGTCGAACTCGCCAGAGACTGCGAACGCCTCGCGCTCATCACCGACGACGCGGGAATCCCCGACCAACTCAACGCCGCGGCGCGCGACGCGAATGTCACGCTCGATCTGTTTCTAAAAGTTGATTGCGGCTATCACCGTTGCGGCGTCGAACCGGAGACGCCGGAAGCCTTCGAGATTCCGCGACGCATCGTTGACTCTTCGCACCTGCGCTTTGCAGGCATCCTGACGCACGCAGGGCATTCTTACCACAGCCGCGGCCTCGAAGAGTTGCGCGCCCTCGCGCGGCACGAGCGCGACCTGATGGTCGAGTTCGCCGCCGCCCTGCGCGCTACGGACATTCCCGTGCCCGTCGTCAGCATCGGCTCGACGCCGACCATCTCCACCGTCGAACACCTCGAAGGCATAGACGAAGCCCGACCCGGCAACTACATCTTCTTCGATGCCTTTCAGGCGACGCTCGGCAGTTGTGGCTTTGAGGATTGCGCGCTGACCGTGCTCGCGTCGGTCGTGCATAGAGATTCCACCCGGCGCAAGGTGGTGATTGACGCCGGAGCCATCGCGCTCTCGAAAGATCGCGGCGCGGTGGATGCTGACCCGGCCTGCGGCTACGGGCATGTGCTCGACGCGGAGGGGCGCGATCTCAACCTGCGCGTCGCCACGCTTTCACAGGAGCACGGAATGATCGAAGCGCACGACGACGACGATGCGCCCTTCGATCAATTGAAAGTCGGCACGCGCCTGCGCATACTTGCCAACCATTCGTGCCTCACCGCCGCGCAGCATCCACACTACAACGTGCTCGAAGCCGGACGCATCGTTGACCGCTGGCAGATTCAACGCGGCTGGTAACAATCCATCTCCATGATTGACCACTAATTAACCTGAGTTGGATATAAGCGAGGACGAGCTACCGTCACAGCCCCGTCAGGGGCGACATATCTGTAGCCCTCGGCGCGAGCCGTGGGGTCGTCGCAACCCCAGGATGCGCGCAGCCCCGTCAGGGGCGAAAGAAGTTGAATCTCTTTCGCCCCT
>DASVPS010000272.1:0-2172 GCA_036389555.1 Pyrinomonadaceae bacterium | reverse complement strand
CTTTGCGAATGGATGAACCGTGGGGCTTGTTCCAGAGCTTTGACTAACAATGAGTGGGCGCTACTCGCACCTGTGATCCCGCCTCCTCAATCATGAGGTCTGCCACACCAACATGACCTCGACGAGGCTCGACGCGATCTGTTACTTCAGCCGCAGCGGCTGTGCTTGACGGCTACGGCGCATGGGTTCCACCGTGGCAAGCCGCATATTTCCCTTCTGCCGGAACGATAAGCCCTTTGGGCTTTAGCCGGGTTCACCAAATTTCTTACTTAACCCTTCAGTTATCGCGGCGGTCAAACTCAAAACCCCTGCCGCTTGGCTTCAGTTGCCCGGTGAGGATGGCGGGGCGACTTTAAGACTCACTTCCGGCTCGGAGCGCATACCCTGCCCGCTTTCCTGTTTTCTGGCTTCCTTACTTACCTCGACTGCGACGCTGTTCCCAGTTGCACTCTGGTGACGACGAGCGGGCGGGCGGCGAGTTCGCGTCGGTAAAAAACGCGCGGGCGTTGGAGGCTGCGGTTCTCCGGGCTGGCGATTCGCTCTTCGCCATCAACGAAAGCGAGCGGCGGCTTTTGCAACTGGCCGAGCAGGCCGCGGCTCTGCTTCATGCTTTCGAGCTGCATCAGCGGCACGCGCTCGGTGGCGTAGTCGAGCCACTCGCCCATCAAGACCTGCCCGTCGCGCGGGCGGGAATCGGCCGCGCCCTCCTTTAGTCCCTGCACGACGAGCGCATATGTCAGCAAGCCGTGTCCCAACTGCGTCGCCTCTTTCGCCGCCTGGTAGCCTTGCGCGGCGGTGAGGATGAACATGCCTTTCTCGTAAGCGAGTTGTGCCAGCCCCTTCGAGTTCATCGGGCCGAGCCGCTTGTCTTCCGCTTCGAGCGCCTGACCGGAGTTGCAGGCGTCGAGGACGAGGAGCGCCTGCGCGGCGTCCACGCCGTCGAGCGCGGCTTCCAGTTCGCGGTCGGAGAGGCTGTGGTCTAAAAGCAACTTCATGCCGGCCGGGTCGATCTTCGTGCGCGCGCCCTGATAGCCGAGGTCGTGCGGGATGATGTAGAAGCGCGCGCCCTGCGCGATGCCGTGCCCGGCGTAGTAGATGATCACTGTGTCTTCGGGCTGCGCGCGTTTGAGTTTGGAGAGGTCGGGCGGCGCACCGGCGGGCAAGGCCGACTCGTCGCCGGCGAGCCGCCGTATGGCGATCAGCATGTTGGCCTTCGTGCTCTGCGTATCGAGCAGGCGTACGACCTCGATCTTGCCGAAGCCTTCGACGCGCGACTGTGCCCTCTGCACCTCGTCGCCGAACGTCTGCGCGTCGGCGTTGGCGAAGTTCAAATCGAACGCACTGTTCGCGTACTTGTTGACGCCGACGGCGAGAATGTAGGCCGTGCCCGCGCGCCGCAAACTCTCTTCGCCGGTGACGTTTAGTTCCGCATCGACGCTCTTCACGTTGTCGCGGTTGAAGGCATAGGCCGTCAGTTGATTGTTGCCCGCGACGACGGGCACGCTCGCCTCTATGACGGTCTTCCCCGCCTGTCGCAACACATCGCCGCGCCACGCGCGCACGAGCAGGCCGTTGCGGAAAAGGCGTACATCCTGTGCGCCGCTTCCCTGCGCGTTGCGTGCGTCGGCCGCCTCTTCGGCCACCTCTATGCGCACCTTCGCCTCGCGCGTGCTGATGCGCGCCGCGTTTGGCGCAGTTGATGGGGGTGGCGCGCCCGCGAGCGACAGGCGCACGCTCGGCTGGCGTCGGTCGCGCCGCGTGATGTCTTTCGCGGCTTGCGGCCTGCGCCCCGCGAAGATTTCGCCGAGCAGACCGGGCGCGTAGTATTCGTTGAAGAAGACTTCGACCGGGCGCACGTTGGAAGTGTTGCCCTCGAACCGCCACATGATCTGATTCCAGGCGGCGGGCGAACCGTCGAATAGCCCGTCGGGCGCGACGACGAGCCAGTCCGCGCTCTCACGCAGGGAGACGAGCGTCGCCAGCAGTTCGCCCCGGTTGTCGCCCGTCCAGACGCGCGCGCTGCCGTCTTCGCTGCCGCTCACGAGCCAGCGACCGTCGCGGCTGAACGAGAGCGCGTTGACGGCGTCGGTGTGCGCGTTCGCGGTGTGCGCCTCCTGCCCCGTCGCGGCGTCCCAGTATTTGATCTCGCCGCGTGAGTTTCCGGCCAGCAAC
>DASVPS010000271.1:0-28975 GCA_036389555.1 Pyrinomonadaceae bacterium | reverse complement strand
TCGCGCACAAAAATTCATACGCGCTGATTCTCCTCGACATCGGCCTCACAGACATGGACGGTCTCGCCCTCTGCCGCGAGATTCGCGAGTTCAACACGCACACGCCGATCCTGTTTTTCACCGCCTACGCCCCGCTGCTCGACCACGAAGAGGCCAGGCGAGCCGGCGCGCAAGGCTGCCTGCGCAAACCCGAAGACACCACCCGTCTCGTCCCCGCCATACGCACTTTGATCGAACAGGCAGAAGGGTAGCTTTACCGGCCTGTCGTTATATTTTTTTGAGTTCAATCTAAGCAGGTGCCGTGTTCCGGCAAGTCCCTTGAGGGGCTGTGGCCGTCACTTTCGTCATCGCTTGCGCGCCGTTCCCGGTCAACGCTTCTTCGGCTTCGCTTTCGGTTTGCGCGCGGCGCGCGAGCGCGGTTTGCGCGTCCTGTTCGCCTCGGTCTCGGCGGCGAGATTCGTGCGACAGAGATTGATGAACGTTTGCATGACGGGGGATTGATAGCCGCCCGACAAGTAGGCGAAACCGAGTTCCGAGTTGATCTGCGCGCCCTCGATCCACCAGCGCACGAGCCGCCCCCCGGCGATCTCTTCCGCCGCCGAACGCACCGGCACGATCCCGACGCCCATCCCCGATTCCACCATTCGCTTGATCGATGTCAGGCGACTCAACTCCATCGCCACGACGGGGCGCAAGCCCGCCTCTGCGAAGAACCCGTCAATCAAACGGCGCGTGTTGCCGCCGCGCTCGCCGAGGATGAGTTTTTGCTCCGCCAACTCGAACGCGCTGATGACGCGCTTGTGCGCGAGCGGGTGCGCCGGGTTCGCAATCGCGATCAACTCGTCCTTGAGCAGCAACTCCGTCTGCACGCCCCGTGCTTCGACCGGCAGCGAGATGAAGGCGATGTCCAACTCGCCCGCCGTGATCTGCCTGACAAGCGCCTCGCTCGTCCCTGACGTGACCGTTACCTCGACGTGCTCCGTGTGCGCACGCAGTTCTTTCAAAATCAGCGGCAGTTGATCGGAACTGAACATGGCCGACGCGCTGCCCAGACGCAGACGCCCGTACGCCGTGCCCGACAGGTCTGCCAGCTCGGCGAGCGCGGAGTCGTGTTCGCGCAGGATGCGGCGGGTGCGTTCGAGCAGGCGTTCCCCGGCGTGCGTGAGGACGCAGCGGCGCGGCGTGCGCACGAAGAGAAGCGTGCCGGTTTCGAGTTCGAGTTGGCGAATCTGCATGCTGATGGCCGCCTGCGTGACGTGGACGCGCGCGGCGGCGGCGGTAAACGTGCCCGTCTCGGCGATGGCCGCCAGAGCCCTCAGTTGTCGTATCTCCATCGGGAAACCTCGCTATCAGAGTTGATTATCAAGCAGATAAAATCTTTTAGTTTCCATTATATGTCAACTCTTTTTACAATCCGGCCATCATAGCCGGCAGGGACGGGCAGCAAGCGCCCGCTAGTCCCGAACAAAAGATGAAGGTCAGACGCGAACCGACAAATGTTTCCCATGCACCCCGCGACCTGCACGCGCCGCTCGTCGTCGTCGGCGTGGACGGCGGCGGCACGAAGACTCAAGCCATCATCACGGACGAAGAAGGCCGGATGCTCGGCGAAGGGCTGGCCGGGCCTTCCAATCCCTTGCGCGTCGGCGTGAGCAGCGCGGCGGCGGCGGTGCGCGAGGCGGTTGATCGCGCGTGCGCCTCGGCCGACGTGCGCCGCACCGACATCGCATCGGCCGAGGTGGGCTTGGCGGGCGTGCGCCGCGCGGATTTGAAGGAGCACATGGCGGCCGCCCTCCGGCGCTCGCTCGGTATCGGTTCGCTCGAAGTCGTGACGGACGCGGACATCGCGCTCTACGGGGCGACGGGCGGGAAGCCCGGTCTGGTGTTGATCGCGGGCACGGGTTCGATCTGTTGCGGGAAGAACGCGCGGCGCAAGCACGTGTGCGCGGGCGGCTGGGGGCCTCTGGCGGGCGACGAGGGCAGCGGTTCATGGATCGCGCGGCGCGCGCTTCAGGCCGTGGCGCAGGCGACGGACGGGCGCGGCGCGGCGACCAGTCTGGACGATGCCGCCTGCCAGTATTTCAACGTCGCGACGCCCGACGATCTCTCGCTCGCCATCTACGCGCCGAGCATGACGAACGACCGCATCGCGGGCTTTGCGCGCCACGTCATCGAGGCGGCCGCCGGGCACGACGCGGTGGCGGGCGGCATCGTCGCGGATGCGGGGCGCGAGTTGGCCGCCGCGGCGTGTACTGTGATCCGAAAGTTGCGCATCGAGCGCGAGAGTTTTCAGGTCGCTTACGTCGGCGGGGTGTTCAGCGCGGGCGAACTCGTGCTCGCCCCCTTGCGTGCGGGCGTCAAACGCGCCGCGCCGCATGCCTTTCTCGCGCCGCCCCAACTCTCGCCCGCCGTCGCCGCCGCCGCGATGGCGCGCGAAAAGATACGCCGCTTAGCCCTCGCCGGATAAATTTCAGGTTTCAGGCTTCAAGTTGCAAGACTGAAGGTGTTCGGTCTCAAACTTAAAAGTGCGCGGCCGAAGTTGTCCTGTCTCTAACTTGAAACCTGAAACCTGAAACCCGCGACTTATGGAAGAGCTTCCCGTCACCGAACAGGAGAACCCGCGCACGGCCGGGATCGGCGCGCTCGGCGCGTCGGAGATCGTGCGTTTGATGAACGAAGAGGACGCGCTGGTGGCGTCGGCCGTGGGGCGCGTCGGCGCGGAGGTGGCGCGGGCGGTGGATGGGATCGTAGAGCGTTTGCGCGCAGGCGGGCGATTGTTCTACGTGGGCACGGGCACTTCGGGTCGGCTCGGCGTGCTGGACGCGGCGGAGTGTCCGCCGACCTTCGGCGTCTCGCCGGAGTTGGTGCAGGGAATCATCGCGGGCGGCTACGAGGCTTGCTATCGCGCGGTGGAAGCCTCGGAGGATGACCGAGAGGCGGGCGCACGCGACCTCGACGCGCGCGGCGTGACAGGCAGAGATGCGGTCGTCGGCATTGCCGCATCCGGGCGCACGCCCTACACGGTCGGCGCGTGCGAGCATGCGCGCGCGCAGGGCGCGTTCACGGCGTGCATCGCGTGCGTGCCGGAGTCGCCGATCACGCGCGCGGTCGAGGTGGCGATTGTGCCTGTGGTCGGGGCGGAAGTGATCGCGGGTTCGACCCGGCTCAAGGCGGGCACGGCGCAGAAGATGGTGCTCAACATGCTCTCGACGGCGACCATGATCCAGCTCGGCTACGTCGGCGGCAACCGCATGATCAACGTGTCTGCGCGCAACGAAAAATTGCGTGCGCGCGCGCGGCGCATCTTTCAGGCGGAGACCGGACTCGACGAAGCGACGGCGCGCGCGGCCTTCGCGGCGGCGGGCGACGATCTGCCGACCGCGCTCGTGATGCAACGCACGGGGCGCACGCGCGCCGAGGCCGAAGCGGCGCTCGCCTCCGCGCGGGGCGTTGTGCGCGTGGCTATCGAACAACTTTTACATGGCGGGGAGCATTTGTCGTAGAATCAACTCAACTTGAGATCAGCGCACGAACTCAGAAATGTTCCCGAACGAAAAACTTGAACCCGACCAAATTGATCAGCCCGCGAGCCGCATGAAGGCAGACCGCATGCTGCATCCTTCTCTCGCAGGCGTGCGCGCCGTGCTGTTCGATGTCGGCGGCACGCTCCTGCATCCCGATTGGGAGCGTTTGGCGCGGCTCGCGTCGCAGGGCACGGGGCGCGAGTTCAACCCGGCGGAGTTGGGGCGCAAGTTCAAAGAGATGATGTGCGCGGTGGATGCGTCGATGGGGCGTGGCGAGCCTGCGCCGGAGGATTCGAAGACGCGCAACTGGGTCTTTCGCCGCGTCTATCGCGCGCTCGAAATTGACGAGGCCACGTGCGAGTCGCTGAGCGACGAGATAGACGCGACGCACGCGGAGCGTCACCTGTGGTGCGCGCCCGATGCGGAAGCGGCGCGCGTGCTCGGCGCATTGCGCGAGGCGGGCTTGCGCCTCGCCGTCATCTCGAACACGGAAGACGGACGGCTGGACGAACTGCTGGAGTTGGTCGGACTCAAGACGCACTTCGACTTGTTGATAGACTCGCACGTTGTCGGCCAGCGCAAGCCCGACCCGGGGATTTTTCAACTGACGCTCGCGCGGCTCGGCCTCGAACCGCACGAGGCCGTCTTCATCGGCGACTCTTACGCGCACGATGCGCTCGCCGCGCGCGCCGTAGGCATGCGCGCCGTCCTGCTCGACCCGCTCGATCTCTACCCCGAAAGCGTCTGCCCGCGCATACGCACGCTCGGCGAATTGATCGGGTAGTTTTGATCGAACCGGTAGTAGCGAGCGAGGGTTGCGAGATCGAGCGTCGCAGTTTGATTACCGAATGGGAGCGCGCTTTAATTCCCGAATGGGGTCGCCACTGCGTCGCCTGACGGCGCGCGGCGCGTTTGACTCGCAACGAAATTGGGCGTAGAAGCTGAGGCCAGCATTCCTCTTCAACCGGAAAGTTGAGAAATAGACATGTCACTTCGTCGTGCTTCTTACAGGGTGTTGATGTCACTGTGCGTCTCGATGTGCCTGACGGCGGCCGCGTTCGCCGGACAGACGCAGGGCGGCGCGCTCGGCAAAATTGATTTCCCGACCTCCGCCTCGCGTGCGGCACAGGAACATTTCCTGCGCGGCGTCGCGGCGTTGCACTCGTTCTGGTACGAAGAGGCTCTGGAGGCGTTTCAGGCGGCGACGAAACTTGAACCCGACTTCGCGCTCGGCTACTGGGGCGAGGCGATGGCGCACAATCACCCGCTCTGGAACGAGCAGGACGCGGATGCGGCGCGCAAGGCGCTCGCAAAAATTCGCGACACCGCGAAGTTGACGCCGCGCGAGTCGGCCTACGTCAACGCCGTCAAAGCTCTCTATGGCGAAGGCGATAAGCATGCGCGCAACCTCGCCTACGCCGCCGCGATGGAGAAAGTCTACAAAGATTACCCGGCGGATTTGGAGGCGGCCTCTTTCTACGCGCTCTCGCTGCTCGGCGCGGCGCGGCCGACGGACAAGGGTTATCGCTTGCAGGCGCAGGCCGGGGCTATCGCGCTCGACGTATATGCGAAGAACCCGAACCACCCCGGCGCGGCGCATTACATCATCCACGCCTTCGACGATCCCGAACACGCCATCCTCGCGCTGCCGGCGGCGCGGCGCTACGCCGAGATCGCTGCCGACGCGCACCACGCGCGCCACATGCCTTCGCACATCTTCATCCAACTCGGCATGTGGCCGGAAGCCGCCGCCTCGAACGAGTCTTCGTGGGCGACTTCGGATGCTTGGGTCAAGCGCAAAATCTACTCCATCGAGCGGCGCGATTATCACAGCCTGAGCTGGTTGGAATACGTCTACTTGCAGCAGGGACGCATCCGCGAGGCCGAGGCGCAACTCGCGCTCATGCAGCGCTCAATCGCCGAACTCGGCGCGCCGATTCGCGGCTCGGCCTACATCTACGCGGTCTTCATCGCGGAGACGGGGCGCTGGGAGTTGATAGACAAACTCTTCCCCGAACCAAGCGCGAAGACGGCCGCGCTCCCCGCGCAGAAGGAAGTCGGCGCGGACTCGTGCCACGTCGCCGCGACCACACGAGCGGCGTTGAAGATCATGCCCGCGACACTCACGGCGCAACAGTCGCCGCGACCGACGACGGGGCAGTTATACGGCAAATACCTGCGCGGGCTGGCGGCGTCGGCGGCAAAGAACACCGCGCTGGCGGACAAGTACGTCGCAGACATACGCGCGCTCGGTCAGGAGTTCGGGAAAGCGGGCGTGTATTCCTTCAGCCCGGACATGGTCGAGGTCATGGCGCTCGAAGTGGCCGCGCTGGCGCGTGCGAACGCGGGCAAGTTTGAAGAGGCCATCGAACTGCTGCGCCGCGCGACTGTGTTGGAAGAATCGCTCCGGCCGCCTTCAGGGCCGCCCGACATGCTCAAGCCTTCGCACGAGTTGTTCGGCGACGTGCTGCTCAGCGCCGGTCGCCCGGAGGAAGCGGCGGCGCAGTTTCAGACCGCGCTCCTGCGCCAGCCCAATCGCCCGCGCTCGCTGCTCGGACTCGCACGCGCCGCCAAGAGCACCGACGCCAAGCTCGCCGCGCGTGCCTACGCCGATTACCTGCGCACGCAGGAGCGAGCCGACGCGCAGGCCGCCGAACTCGCAGAGGCGCGCGACTACTTGAAGCGTGCGAGCGCGCGTTAGCCCGCGTTCGCGCGGCGGCTCAGGAGTGCGTAGATGTAGATTGAAGAATTAACGTCACACACTCTGACAATCGTTTATCGAAAAAGCACGGCGGGTAAAATCGGCCAATTGTCGGGGGGCGTCCCCTTGTTCGCTCTTGCCGTCTATGTTGCCGGTTGGGGCTTGGGCGGGAAGCTCCGGTCTCAAGCCGACCTCGCGCGAGGATACGTTAAGTTGAACTGAGAAACTGAGTGGCGAAACCTGTCCCTATCGTTGTTCTTTCGATTCTCGCGATGCTGAACGGTAGCGTGATATTCGTGCTTGGTGCGTTGGCGCTTCTCGGCAGCAGGATGTTGTTCACACCGGGCGGCTATGGCCCTAACAGGATCGCCATATCACAACTGTTCGGCCCTTTCGCCAACCAGACCGGGTGGATTTGTCTGGTGCTGGGAGTTTGTTTTGTTCTGGTAGGCTACGGGTTATACAGCTTGCGGGAGTGGGCGCGTCTGACCATGTTCTGGGTGTTCGCCATTGTCGCGGGAGTAACATTCCTGGTTGTCGTGTGGGGTGTTTATCGTGGGGAGTTTGGTGTTGTCGCGAGTGGTCTTCTGAAGATGGCCTTAGAAGTAGCTCTGTGCTGGTATCTCGCCACTTCGGGCATCCGAAGTGCTTTTTCCAATAAAGTTTAAGTCAACTCGCGACAGGAGGTGAGCATGCCACAAGAGAGTGTGGAAGTGATTCGCGAACTCTATGATTCCTTCGGCCGGGGTGATGTCCCTGCGGCGCTCGGCCAGATGGATCAGCAGATCGAGTGGAGAGAGGCGGAGAACTTCATATACGCAGACCGCAACCCGTACGTGGGGCCGCAGGCGATCCTCGAAGGGGTGTTCATGCGCCTCGGCTCGGAGTGGGAGGGGTTCACCGTGACGCCGGAGGAGTGGCTGGACGCAGGGAATCACGTCGTGGTGCTCGGCACTTACACCGGGCGGCACAGGGAGACGGGGCGAGAGGTGCGCGCACAGTTCGCGCACGTCTGGGGCGTCAGAGCGGGCAGGGTGGTAAGGTTTCAGCAGTACACGGACACGAAGCAATTCGCAGACGTGGCCGCAGTCTAGTCTCTTGTGTCCACTTGAAGGCGGCGCGCGAACCCCAACCGAGGGCGCGGGAGCATGAACCGGCGCTGCCATTTAAACGCCGCCGGCAGCTACTTATCGACCTGATACCATGAGAACGTTAGACCTCTTTATCATCTTCGGCTACCTCGTCGGCATCACGCTGTTCGGCATCTGGTTCTCCGGCAAGCAGGAGACGACGCGCGACTACTTTCTCGGCGACCGCACCGTGCCGTGGTGGGCGATTGCCGCCTCCATCGTCGCGACCGAGACTTCGACTATCACGTTCATCTCCGTGCCCGGCGTGGCGTTTGCGCGCGGCGGGAATTTTCAGTTTCTCCAACTCGTCTTCGGCTACATGCTGGGGCGCATCGTCATCTCGCTCCTCTTCATCCCCTCCTACTTTCGCGGCGAACTCCTGACCGTCTATCAACTGCTCGAACGTCGCTTCGGCCTCAAGATCAAGATGCTCGCCGCCGCGCTCTTCGTCGTCATGCGCAACATCGCCGACGGCGTGCGCCTCCTGCTGACGGCCTTCGTGCTCGCCGCCGTCTACACGGCGTTCCAGCCGCAGGCAAACGCAGAGATGATCATCATCTATTCGATCATCCTGCTCGGCGTCGTGATGATCATCTTCACCTACTTCGGCGGGATGGAGGCGGTCATCTGGGTCGAGGTGGTGCAACTCGGCATCTACATCACGGGCGCGCTCGCGGCAGCCGTAGTGCTCGCCTCGAAGATCAACGGAGGGTTCGACGGCGCGCTCGCGCTCGGCAGCCAGTTCGACAAGTTCGACGTGTTCGACTTCTCGTTTACGCTGACGAAGACCTACACCTTCTGGGCAGGACTCATCGGCGGCTGCTTCCTGACGATGAGCACGCACGGCACGGATCAATATCTCGTGCAGCGTTATCTCTGCACCGACCGCCCGCGCCGCGCCGCCGCCGCGCTGTTGTCGAGCGGCGGCGTGGTGCTCGCGCAGTTCATCGGTTTCCTCTTCATAGGCGTGCTGCTCTTTGCCTTCTACCAGCCGCAGAGCGACCCGGCATACGGCACGCTGACGGCGGGCGCGGCGACGCTGCCGATTGAAGGCGCGTTCCGCACGGTCGGGAGCGACCGCGTCTTTCCCGACTTCATTACGAAACATCTGCCGTCGGGCTTGTCCGGGTTAGTCGTCGCGGCGATCTTCGCGGCCGCTCTGTCTTCATCGCTCAATTCGATTGCGGCCACCGCCGTCAACGATCTCTATAAACCGTTTGCACGCGGGCGCGACGACCGGCATTACCTGCGCGTGTCTCACTGGCTGACGCTCGCGTGGGGCATCGTCCAGATCGCGGTCGCGCTCTTTTTCATGCGCCGGAATCGCTCCGCGCTCGATCAGGCATTGTCCGTCGCGGGACTCATCAACGGCCCCGTGCTCGGCATCTTTCTCGTCGGCACGTTTCTCAGGCGCGTGAGCGAACCCCCCGCGCTCGTCGGGATGCTGGTGAGCCTCGCCGTCATGCTCTACGTGCGTTTTATGACGCCGCTCGCGTGGACGTGGTATGTGCTGCTCGGCAGCATCATCACTTTCGTCGTGGCCTGGGCGGTGAGTTTCGCCTTTGCGCCCGCGACGCCCGCGCAGCGCGACGAACTCGCGCCCGGCGGCGGCGCGGTCGAGAGTCTCTAGTTGTTGCGGAAAGCAGGAAACTAATTATCGAGATGAGTAATCTTCGCCTCAGTCAATTCATGCGCGCGGCCTCGCGTTACAGCGTCGCGGTCGTGACGATTTTTTCTCTGGCATTCGCCCCGGCGCGCGTCGCGCGCGGGCAGGCATCCGCGTTCCCGAAATCGCCGCACGCGAAAATCGCTTCGGCGGCCGTGGCGCGCGATACGAGCGCGGACGCTAAGCTCCCGGTCTTCAAACCTTATACGCGACGCGCGTCGAGCGAGGCTTTGAAGTGGGCGGACAGGGAACTGCGGCGGATGACGCTCGACGAAAAGATCGGGCAGTTGATCTCGGTCGGCATCAACGCGACCTTTCTGAGTCAGGAGAGCGAAGCCTTCAAACAGTTGCGCCGTCAGGTGGAGGAGAACCACGTCGGCGGCATCATCCTGTTTCGCGGGTCGGTCTATGAATCAGTCCACCTTGTCAACCGGATGCAGCAACTCGCGCGGCGGCCTCTGCTCATCTCGGCCGACCTCGAAGCCGGGGCGGGGATGCGCTTCATCGACACGATCAACTTCCCCTGGAACATGGCCGTCGGCGCGACGGGCAACCCGGAATACGCGCGGCGTATGGGAGAGGTGACGGCGCGCGAGGCGCGCGCGCTCGGCGTCCAACAAATTTTCGCGCCCGTCGTTGACGTGAACAACAACGCGGCGAACCCGGTCATCAACGTGCGCTCTTACGGCGAAGACCCGGCGGAGGTGGCGCGCATGGCCGCGGCCTTCACAGAGGGCGCGCAGGGCGGCGGCGTGATCGCTACGGCGAAACATTTCCCCGGCCACGGCGACACGGCCGTCGATTCGCACCGCGGCCTGCCCGTCATCAATGTCTCGCGCGCACGCCTCGACGCGATTGAACTCGTGCCGTTTCGCGCCGCGATTGCGGCCGGAGTCGGCTCGGTCATGATCGCGCACATCGGCCTGCCGCAGATTGACCCGACCAAAATCACTCCGCTCGAAGGCGTGGGGCAGCGGCGGCCGAGCTACGCCGACCGCGAAGTGATCGTGGAGAACGCGACGCTCCCGGCAACGCTCTCGCCCCCGGTTGTCGGCGGCACGCTGCGCCGCGACCTCGGCTTCGACGGCATCATCGTCACCGACGCGCTCGACATGAGCGGGTTGACGATCTACTTCACGCCGGGCGAGGCGGCCGTGCGCGCGGTGCTGGCCGGCTCCGACATGCTCTTGAAACCGCCCGATGCGGATGCGGCCGTGCGCGGCCTGCGCGAAGCGGTGGCGGCGGGTCGTCTGACGGAGAAGCGGATCGAGGAATCGGCGCGGCGGCTGCTGGCGGCGAAATACGACCTCGGCCTCGTGCGGCAGCGCGTCGCGCCCATCGAACAGATCGACCGCATCGTCTCGACCGGGGCGGCGTGGAAGTTGTCGGACGAGATCGCGGAGCGCGCGATCACGCTCGTGCGCGACGAGGCGGGGCTGGTGCCCGCGAGCAATTTACCGGCGGGCGAAAGCCTATTCGTTCTGGGGATCACGAACGGGGATGATCGCCTGTGGATCATGAATTCGTTTACGGGCGCGCTCGGCACACGGAAGCTCGATGGCGGGATAGTTGACGAACGCTCGTCGGAGAAGGAAGTTGATTTTCTGCTTGACCGCGCGAAGACCGCCAAGTTAATTGTCGTGGCGATGTACGGGCGCGTGCGCAGCGGCCAGTCGAACAGCGGCGCGCTTCCCGAACCGGGCATGCGCGCGCTCAAGAAGTTGCTCGAACGCAAAGCCCCAATCGTCGGCATCAGTTTCGGCAACCCGTACCTGTTGCAAAGTTTTCCCGAACTCAAAACTTACATGGTGGCCTACGGCGACATGCCGAGTTTGCAACGCGCCGCCGCACGCGCCCTCGTCGGCGAAATTGACGTGAGCGGCAAACTCCCGATCAGCCTGCCCTCGCTCTACGCGCGCGGCACGGGGATACAGTTGAAAGCGCAGGCGAGCGCGAAGCCGTTGGAAGGGAACGCAGCAGGCCGCAAATGAACATCGCACATATCTTCAGGTTCGCGCGCGCCGCGGCCACCGGAAAACATTTGTCTAACTCGATGTCGCCTCACTATTCAAACAAACTACATATACCTATGTCTCGATTGTCGCTTCGCCGCTTTGCCGGCTGCCTGTTGCTCGTCGTTTTCGCATCGCAAACGTTCGGGGGGGATTTGCCCGCCGTCGCCCCGGCCACGGTCGGGATGTCGGCGGAACGCCTGACGCGCATTGACGCGGCCGTCGCGGAATCAATCGCGCGCAGGGAGACGCCGGGCGCGGTGGTGCTGGCGGCGCGGCGCGGGCGCATCGTGTGGCGCAAGGCTTACGGGGCGCGCGCCGTCGAGCCGCAGCGCGAGGTGATGACGACCGACACGATCTTCGACGCGGCGAGTTTGACGAAGGTCGTGGCGACGGCGACGAGCATCATGATCCTCGTCGAGCGCGGGCAGTTGCGTCTGAGCGATCCGCTGTCGCGCCACCTGCCCGTGCTGAAGGAGGGCGGGCGCGAGCTGGTCACGATTGAAGAACTGCTGACGCACCGCGCCGGCTACGGCCCCGACTTCGATTTGCGCGAGCAGTGGACGGGCTACGACGAGGCGATGAAGCGTCTCGCCATAGAGCGGCTGCGCAACGTCGCGCCCGCGAGGCGTTTCCTCTACAGCGACATCGGCTACATCGCGCTCGGCGAAGTGGTCAAGCGCGTGAGCGGCGAGCCGCTCGACGTGTTCGCGCGCAAGAACATCTTCGAGCCGCTGCGGATGCGCGACACGACTTTCAACCCGCCCGCCGCGCTGCGACCGCGCATCGCGCCGACCGAGCAGCGACGCGCGCAGGCCGCCTACCTCGGCGGGAAGCCGGAGGCGCTCGGCGCGGACGGCGACCGATGGCTGCGCGGCGAGGTACATGACCCGACCGCCTTCCGCATGAGCGGCGTGGCCGGCCACGCCGGCATGTTCACGACGGCCGATGATCTGGCCGTCTACTGTCAGATGATCTTGAACGGCGGCTCATACGGGGGGGCGCGAATCTTAAGCCCGCTCGGCGTGGCGACGATGACGCGCCCGCGCGCCGTGGCGGACGACGGCTCTGCGCGCGGCCTCGGCTGGGATGTGGCGAGCAGTTTCTCCTCGAATCGCGGCGACCTCTTCCCGCTCGGCTCGTTCGGCCACACCGGGTTCACCGGCACGTCCCTGTGGCTCGACCCGGCGAGCGAGACGTTCGTCGTCTTCCTGAGCAACCGCGTCCACCCGGACGGCAAGGGCGACGTGGGCGAATTGCGCGGGCGCGTTGCTTCGATAGTGGCGTCGTCGCTCACGGACGTGACGGCGGGGCAGGCGCACGAAGAGGCGGCGCGCTTCGCTTCGGAGACGCTGATGAGCCTGGCGCATTTGAACGCCACACACAACGCGACGGCTTCAGCCGCCCCGGTCATACCGCTCGACGCCGATGTGCTGAACGGCATCGACGTGCTCGAACGCGACGGCTTCCGCCAACTCGCGGGGCTGCGCGTCGGACTCGTCACGAATCACACGGGGCGCGACCGCCGCGGGCGGCAGACAATAGACGTGCTGCGCGAAGCCCCGAACGTCAAACTGGTTGCGCTCTTCGCGCCGGAGCACGGCATCCGCGGGCTGCTCGACGATAAACTCCCCGACTCGAAAGACGAGCGGACGGGGCTGCCCATCTATTCGCTCTACGGCGAGACACGCCGCCCGAAGCCCGAACAGTTGCGCGAACTCGACGCGCTCGTCTTCGACATTCAGGACGTCGGCGTGCGCTTCTACACATACATCTCCACGCTCGGCCACGTCATGGAAGAGGCGGCGCGCGCGCGCCTGCCCGTCTTCGTGCTCGACCGGCCGAACCCGATTCGCGGCAACGAGACGGAGGGTCCCGTCGCCGACGCCGACAAACTCTCCTTCACGAGTTATCACCAGATTCCCGTCCGCCACGGCATGACCACCGGCGAGATCGCGCGCTTCTTCAACGCAGAGCGCAAGATCGGGTGCGATCTGCGCGTCGTCGAGATGGAGCGCTGGCGGCGCGGCATGTGGTTCGACGGGACGGGGCAGACCTGGATCAACCCTTCGCCGAACATGCGCAGCCTGACGCAGGCGACGTTGTATCCCGGCGTCGGTTTGCTGGAGACGACGAACGTGTCGGTCGGGCGCGGCACGGACACACCGTTCGAGTTGGTCGGCGCGCCGTGGATTGACGGGCAGCGTCTGGCGAGTTATTTGAATGAGCGTCGCATCGCGGGTGTGCGTTTCGTGCCCGTGCGGTTCACGCCGCGCGCCTCCGTGTTTCAGGGCGAAGAGTGCGGCGGCATCAATCTCGTCGTCACGGATCGCGCGCAGTTGCGCCCCGTCTATGCGGGGCTGGAGATCGCGGCCGCGCTTCGCCGTCTGCACCCGACGGAGTGGCAGGTCGAAAAATACGGCCGCCTGCTCGCCAACGCAGACACGCTCGAACGGCTCAAGCGCGGCGAATCGCCCGAACAGATCGCGCTTTCCTGGCAGCCGGGTCTCGAAGAGTTTCGCCGCGCCCGCATGCGCGCTTTGATTTATCGTTGAGGGATTTATCCTTGAGAGAAGGGACGTGAGGAGAACTTCGATGCGTAAAGTTTGGAGAGCCGCGCTGGCGGCCGCATTGCTCGTCGTCGCACAGTCGTCCGCCTTCGCGTGGCACGACACGGGGCACATGCTCGTCGCGCAGATCGCGTATGTGAATTTGTCGCCCGCGGCGAAGGCTCGCGTGGATAAATTGCTCGTCGCGCCGCAGGGGCGACGACCGCTGATACACCTGTGCGCCACCTACTACACGCCCGCGTGCGAGAAGATTTACGACCCCGTGACCATCGCCGTCTGGATGGACGACTTCAAGGGTGACTCTCTGAACGACGAGTATGAGAACTGGCACTACATCAACTACCGTCCGTTCTTCGACGGCATCCCAGTCCGGCCGGAGGTCGGGCCTGAGCCGACGAACGTCCTCGACCGCCTCAACTGGTGCATCAACACTTTGCGCCGCGGCACCGGGCGCGACAAGACGGATGCCGAAGTGCTCGGCTTCCTCTATCACCTCATCGGCGACGTGCATCAACCGCTCCACGCCACCACGCGCTACACGGCCAAGAACCCGGACGGCGACGCGGGCGGCAACGGCTTCGCCATACAGATGCCGCCGGAGGCGCGCATCAGAAATCTACACGCCTTCTGGGATGCGGCCGGCGGTCGCTTCGGCTTCGAGAGTCCGCGGCGTCCGCTCGACGCGGCGGCGCGCGCGCGCCTCGTCGCACAGGCCGAAGAGATCATGAAAGCCAACCCGGCGGAGGCGTCGGCGAAGGAACTCGAACCGTTGCGCTGGATCGAGGAGAGCAACACGATTGCGCGGCAGGTCGTCTATGCCAAAGCGCGCGAAGGTGAAGCGCCCTCCGCAGCCTACACGCAGGAGGCGCAGAAGATTTCCGGCGAACGCATCGCGCTGGCCGGGTATCGTCTCGCCCATTTGCTCAACACGCTCTTTGTGGAAAAGGCCGCTCCGGCGAGCGCCGCGCCCGCGCCGTCTCCGAAAAATTAAAGAACGTCTCCAATTTTTCGTAGCCGCGCGCCTGGTTTTGAAGAAAGTTGTGAGAAAAGCTATGGGGAAACGCGCGGCGGCAGTTGGAACAGGATTTGCAAATTTAACTTTCCCTTGAATCTCCAATCCGACCACCGCTCAGGCCACGGGCGCCCACAGGCGCTCAGAGCAGTTTGAAAACAGAGAGGCAGGTAGAACGGGTCGCGCGACGCGCGGCTTCCGTTATGCAAGTCAGCGACGGACTTTCGTGTCCTCGCATCGCGCCGCGCGGCGCGCGCATTGATAAGAACTCATTATCATGATCGCTTATTTGCATAATAAGTTTTTTTAGCTTTCAGTTCATTTACAGTTCAACTACAATGGCGCACAGTCGTCACAGGGGTTCAGCAGTTTCCGTCCTTCAATCGTGTTTTCAGGTGAATCGTTCGGCGGGGTGTTTGCGAGCAGTTTGTTTGCGAGCGTGCCGGCCGTGCCGGAATTTCCGCCGCGTGAAAGATACGCTTTCAGCCCGCGCGTTAACGTGTGTGATCGAACGCGCGAACGTCCCCGCGAACTTCTAAACACAGAAAGTCCAACCATTAGTGTTCGAATACCGAAGGAGCCGAGTTCATGAAAATTAAGAGTCTCCCGCGATTTTTATTGTGCCTCGTCCTGCTGACGAGCGGCGTCGGCGGCGCACTGGCGCAAGGCACGGCTTCGCGCGTCACCGGCACGGTCGTTGATCCTTCCGGCGCGGTCGTCCCCGATGCCACCGTGACTTTGACCAACGAAGGAACGCAGGTGGCCTTCACCACGCAAACCACTGCGACGGGTAACTACGTCTTCGATTCGGTGCAGATCGGAACTTACACGGTGAGCGTGGAGAAGTCCGGGTTCAAGAAATTCATCTCCACCACCAACCCCGTCAACATCAACCAGCCGGCGACGGTGGACGTGATGCTGGAAATCGGCGGCGTGGCGGACGTGGTGCAGGTGGTCGGTTCGGCCGAACTCGTGCAGACCGGCAGTTCCGGTAACTTCGGCAACACGGTCGAGCAGCGGACGCTTGAGTCTCTGCCCATCGTCGGCGTGCGCGGGCGCAACCCGCTCGGGCTAATCAATCTCCAGCCGGGCGTCGTGAGCGGCGCAAACACTGGCGGCGGCGTACACGTCCACGGCTCGCGCGACCGCGCCTTTAATTTCACGCTCGACGGCATTGACATCAACGAGTCGAGCGCGGGCGGCTCGAACTTCACGCCGCTCAGACCCAACCCGGATTCGATCAGCGAGTTTCAGGTTGTGACCGGCAACTTCACCGCCGAACTCGGCCGCAGCAGCGGCGCGCAGGTGACGCTCGTCACACGCTCCGGGACGAACGACTTCCACGGCAACCTCTTCGAGTTCTACCAGACGCCGCGCTTCATCGCCAACGAGTACAACAACAACCTCAACGGCACGCCGCGCGGGCAGTTCGTCCAGCACATTTACGGCGGCACGCTCGGCGGCCCGATCATCAAAAACAAGACCCACTTCTTCACCAACCTGCAATACCTGCGCACCTCGCAGAGCATCGCACGCACCCGCACGGTGCTGACGCCCACGGCGCGCCAGGGCATCTTCCGCTACGTGGCGAACGGACGAAACAACCCGGCCGGCGTCACGGGCGCGTCTGTGGATGCGGCCGGCAACCCGCTTCTGCCCAACTGCCCCGGAGCTACTCCGACAAGCCCCTGCATCGCGACCTACAACGTTGTCACCAACGACCCGACCGGCCTCGGTCTCGACCCGACCGTGCAGGGACTCATCGGCATGACGCCGCTGCCGAACAATTACGCGGCGGGCGGCGACGGGCTGAACTTCGCCGGGTTCACCTTCCTCTCGCCGCAGACCGAGCGCCAGTACGATCTGGCCTTCAAGGTTGATCACGCCTTCAACGAGCGCAACACGATGTACGTGCGCTACGCGCAGGGCGAGCAGAACACGCTCGGCGACGCCGGCAACGGCAACACCAACGGCGGCATCATCGGCGGCGCGGGCGGCCCGCAAGCCTTCCCCGATTCGCCGCGCAACATCGACACGCTGCGCAACCCGAAGAACCTCGCCGTCAATTATCGCTGGACGGCCTCGCCGACGTTGACGAACGAAGTCGTGGTCGGCTTCAACCGCTTCACGTTCAGCTTCAACAACGCAGACGAGAACGCGGACATGAACTCGCCCGTGCGCTTCGACTGTCCCTTCCCCGGCACTTCCGGCTGTCTCGACCTGACCAACCCGCTCGACAACACGCCGGTTATCAACAACGCGCGGAGCATTCGCACCTATCAATTCGTTGACAACCTGAGCTGGCTGCGCGACGCGCACACCTTCAAGTTCGGCACGAATTTGCGTTACCAGCAGCACCTCGACAACCGCGGACAGGCGGCCGGGTTGTATATCAACCCGCAGGTGGATTTCAGTCGTGTCACCAATCCTGCACCCTCCGGCGTCAACACCTCGCCGACCGGCATCAACACCGCCAATGACCGGCCGCGACTCCAGAGCTTCTACAACGTGATGCTCGGCCGCGTCGGTAACATCGGGCAGGGTTTCGTCGCCGCCGACGACAGCGCCTTCGCTCCGGCCGGTTCGCGCTTTCCCTTCGACGCGCGTTATCCCGAATACGACTTTTACGGTCAGGACACCTGGAAATTTCGCCCGAACCTGACGTTCGATTTCGGGCTGCGCTACGAGATTAAAATCTCTCCGAGTTCGGCGGGCGCACTGCCCGTCCTGCACCCCGACCGCCCGATCCGCATCGGCGAAGCCCCGGCCAACGACGTGCGCTTCGTCGAGGGTAAACTCTTCGACAGCGATTGGAACAACTTCGCGCCGACCGTCGGCCTCGCCTGGGACCCGTTCGGCGACGGCAAGACCTCCGTACGTACGAACTTCCGCATCGCCTACGACCGCATGAACACGTTCGTCTTCTCCTCATTCATCTACAACACCGCGCCGGGCGCGACCGCCGGCATCATCAACTCGACCTTCGGCACGCAGGCGAACGAGCAGGGAAGATTACGCTTCGGCCTGCCCACGCTCACGCCGCCGCCGAACCTGACGCCCAATGCATTGCGCCAGCCGCCCCCCTTCTCCTCCAACAGCACCACGGTCATCGATCCGAGTTTGCGTTCGCCGAAGACTTACCAGTGGGGCACGAGCTTGCAGCGCGAGATCGGTTGGAATTCCGTCGTCGAGGTGAACTACATCGGGCGCAAGGGCATCGGCCTCTACGGGGCTTACGACGTGAATCAGGTGAACGTCTTCGCCCGCGACCCGCGGTTTAACGAAAGCTTCCTCGACGCCTTCAACGCATTGCGCGCTAACGCGAGCGCGACCAGCCCGCTCATCAATGCATTGCTGACGGGGAACCCGGCGAACAATGCCGGTTCGACACAGTTCCGCTCGCTCTTCTCCTCGGAGTTGACCATAGGGTCGGTGGCCGCCGCCGCCGACACGCTCGCGCGACGGTTGACGACCGGCTCGACCACCGTGCCCGTCATCGTGACGAACGGCTTCAGCCCGTTCTTCTTCCGCCCCTATCCGCAGTTCTCCGGCGCGGTCAACGTCATCGACAGCAACGACTACTCGGTCTACAACGCGCTCGAATTGCAGTTGAGCCGCCGCTACCATCGCGGCCTCAGCTACCAGGTCTCTTACACGCTCGGCAAGTCTATGGACACGCGCTCGTTCGACCCGGCCTTGACGGTCGCCGGGCGCGGCACGACGCAGACCGCCTCGAACACGCCCTACAACGTCTTCAATCGCCGCCTCAACTACGCGCGCTCCGACTTCGACCGTCGCCACGCGCTGCAAGGCTACGTCGTCTACGACATCCCGCTCGGCAACGGGCGTCGCTTCCTGCGCGATGTCAATCCCGTCGTTGACCGCATCATCGGCGGCTTCCAACTCTCCAGCGCGTTCATTTACCAGTCCGGCCGCCCGTTCACCGTCTATTCGGGCGCGAACACGATCAGCAACGTGCTGCAAACGCCCGCCAACTGCGACGGGTGCAGCCCCGACCTCGGCTCGGTCGTGCAGGAATCGGGCACGAACTTCGTCTTCACGGCGGAACAGCGCGCGCGTTTCTCCATCCCCGCGCCGGGCGAGTTCGGCAACACGGGGCGAAACTTTTTCACCGGCCCCAAATTGTTCAACCTCGACCTGATGCTCGGCAAGAAGATTTACTTTACAGAGGCTATGAACCTCGACCTGCGCGTCGAGATGCAGAACGCCACCAACACGCCGGCCTTCGACTTTCCGACGGCCATCGTGACGAACAGCACCTTCGGGCGCATCCGCGGCGCGGTTGTCAACAGCGCGCGCCGCGTGCAGTTGGCCGTGAAGTTCAACTTCTAGCCCCGGCGCGGAGGCAGCATTCGCCGAAGACTCGAATGCTGCCTCCGCACCGGATGCAACGCGAAGACCTTTTGATGTCGAAAAGAAATCTGTCTCTGCGCTCGGCTTTGCTTGCGTGCTTGCTCGCGTCATTGCCTTGCGCTCTCTTAGCCACGCGCCAGCCGGCCGGGGCGAATTCGGCCGCGTCCGCCGCGCCCGCCTACGATCTCATTATCACGAACGGGCGCATCATCGACGGCACGGGCAACCCCTGGTTTCGCGCCGACATTGCCGTCAAAAACGGGCGCATCGTCCGCGTCGGCAACATCGTGCCGCAGGGACATGGCGCGCCGTCTCTCTCTCTGGCGCGCGAAATCGTGGACGCGCGCAATCAGATCGTCGCGCCCGGTTTCATAGACGTGCATACGCACGCCGAAGGCATTTACAACCAGCCCGCCGCAGAGAACTTCGTGCGGATGGGCGTGACCTCGCTCGTCACCGGCAACTGCGGCTCATCTGCGACGGACATCGGCGAATTTTTGGGACGCATCAGGGAGAAGCCGCTCGCCGTGAACCTCGCCACTCTGGTCGCGCACGGCGACGTGCGCCGCAAGGTGCTGGGATTGGAAGCGCGCGCGCCGTCGGCGGAAGAGTTGGGGAAGATGGAGTCGCTTGTCGAACAGGCCATGCGCGACGGCGCGCTCGGTCTCTCGACCGGACTCATCTACGTGCCCGGCACATACGCGAAGACGGAAGAGGTGGCGTCGCTGGCGCGCGTCGCAGCGCGTCACGGCGGACTCTATGCGACGCACATGCGCAACGAGGGCGAGCGCGTGCTGGATGCTATCCGCGAGAGCATCGAGATCGGCGAACGGGCTGGTCTGCCCGTCGAGATTTCGCATTTCAAGATCAGCAATAAACGATTGTGGGGACAGACGCCCGCCACGCTCGGTCTCGTCCGTGCGGCGCGGGCGCGCGGCCTGCAAGTCACGGTTGACCAGTACGCCTACACGGCGAGTTCGACCTCGCTCGATTCGCGCCTGCCGAGCTGGGTGCTCGAAGGCGGGCGGGAAGCAGGGAAGAAGAGGCTCGCCGATCCCGCCACTCGCACGCGCGTGGTGAGAGAGCTTAAGGACTCGCTCAAGCGCAGCGGCTTCAAAGATTTTTCCTACGCGATGGTGGCGAACTACGAGGCGCACCCGGCCTTCAACGGCAAGTCCATCGCCGCGATCACGAAAGAGGCGCGCGGCAAAGCGGACGTGGATAGCCAGATCGAACAGATACTGGAGATGTACTCGGGCGGCGGCGCGGGGATGGTCTATCACAGCATGGGCGAGCCGGATGTGCAGGCCATCATGCGCGAGCCGTTCACCATGATCGCGTCCGACAGCGGCGTGCGTCGCTTCGGCGAGGGCGCGCCGCACCCGCGCGGCTACGGCAACAATGCGCGCGTGCTCGGTCGCTACGTGCGCGAGCTGCGGCTGCTCACGCTCGAAGACGCGATCCGCAAAATGACTTCGCTCCCGGCACAGACCTTTCGCCTCCGCGACCGCGGCCTCGTGCGAGAGGGCTTCGCCGCCGACCTCGTCATCTTCGATGAAGCGGTCATCAATGACCGCGCCACCTTTGAAGCGCCGCACCAGTATCCGGTCGGCATCAGTTACGTCTTCGTCAACGGGCAGGCGGCTCTGGCGCGCGGGGAGATGACCGCCGCGCGTGCGGGCGCGGCTCTCCGGCTCGCTTCCGACACCGCCTCGCAGTGAAAAGACGAGCGCGAAAAATTTAGCCCACGGTTCTTTCGAGTGGCCTTTCCCGAAAAGCGTTGAACGCTTGAATCAACACCCGTAATTCGTCGCGAACCCAAACGGTAAGGATCAAACTCCGGCCAACCCTGAAAGGATAGATAATGATGTCAACTCAAACACGTTCCGTCCGATGTTTGTTTGCGGCCTTCGGATTCATGCTGGTCATGTGGGCAACGCCCGCCGTGGTGCGTGCGCAAACCGTCACAGGCACGATGCAGGGGACAATCACGGATCAAGCCGGTGCGGTGATTCCGGGCGTGACCGTGACCCTGCGCAACGTCGAGACCGGGCAGGAGCGCGTCGTGACGACCAACGATGATGGCGCATACAGCGCGCCGTTTCTTCCTCTCGGACGTTACAACGTCACCGCCTCGATCTCTAATTTCGGCCGCGTCACGCGCGAGAACGTAGAGGTGACGCTCAATCAGACCATCACCTCTAACTTCGAGTTGCGCCCGGCGGTAAACGAAGACGTGACCGTCACGACCGATTCGGCCGTGATCAATACGACCAACGCCGAGATCAAGGGTTCGCTCAATGCGCAGGAAATTCTCGACAAGCCGACCGCCAATCAGGGCAACTTCCTGACGCTCGCCGAAACCTTCACGGGCTTTCAGGAGAACCCGACGAGCGGCCAGAATAATCCGACTCTATCATCCGGCTCGTCCATCAATTTCAACGGCACGGGTTCGCGCGGCGCGACCTTCCAGATCAACGGCGTCAACAACGACGACTCTTCCGAAAATCAAAACCGGCAGGGCGCGTCGCTCTCCACGATCAAAGAGTTTCAGGTAATCACCAACAACTTCACCGCCGAATTCGGGCGCGGTTATGGCGCGGTCGTGCTGGTGCAGACCAAAAACGGCACGAACGACATTCACGGCGACGCCTACATCTATCACAACAATAGCTCGCTCAACGCCACCAACAACGCCTTCAACCCCGGCGTCATCAAGGGCGTCACGCGGCGCAACCAGTTCGGGTTCACGACCGGCTTTCCCATCCTCAAAAACACGCTCTTCGGTTTCGTCAGCCTCGATCACACGGAAAACTCCGGCGCGCTCAATTTCTCGCGCGACGTGTTCACCCTCGCCGAGCGCGACCCGGCCAACTGGTTCAGGCAAACTCCGGCCAACAACACGCCCGCCAATCGCGCCTTCATCCAATCGGTTATCGACCGCTTCGCGGGCGCGCTGCCGAACGACGCGGGCGCAGGCCCCCGCGTCTTCCGCGGCCAGCAGGGCTTCTCTTTCCCAGACCGTGATTATTCCGGCCGCTTCGACTGGAACGCGCGCTCCGAAGACAACATCTTCGCCCGCTGGCAGTACACGCGGCAGCGGCGCGACGCGGAAGACCCCATCATCGGCGAGCGCGCCGATCAGAACAACAAGCAACAGAACTTCGGTTTGACGTGGACGCACCTTTTTTCGGAGCGGACGGTCGGCGAGTTTCGTTACGGTCTCGGCGCGCGCACCACGCTTGTCAACATCGCCGCCGGTAACGACACGCCGGTGTTGCGCTTCGCGAATCCGCTCGTCGTCGGCGGCGGCACGATCATCGGCAACGCCGGCGCGTTCCCCATCCAGCGCTACCAGACCGACAATCAATTCGTCTACAACCTCTCGACCCTTTTCGGCAACAAGCACTACGTTAAAGCGGGCACCGACATCCGGCGCCAGAAACTCGACGACTTCGCCGATAACTTCTCGCGCGGCTTCTACAACATCACGGGAACCTGCGGCGGCGTGACTTACCGCGACACGGCCGTTCCGGGGCCGAACAATACGTCCGGCCTGATCGCCTTTTTGAACGGCTGCGTCACCACCTACCAGAAAGGCTTCGGGCCTTTCTTTCTTGAGAACCGCATCAACGAGTCGAACTTCTACTTCGAGGACAACTGGAAGGTCACGCAAAACCTGACGCTCAATCTGGGCGCGCGCTACGAATACGTCTCCGCGCCTCAAGAAGCCGCGGGGCGTCTGGACTACGGCTTCGGCGCGGACAAAGACAACATCGAGCCGCGCGTCGGCTTCGCCTACAGCCCGAATTTCAGCGGCGGCTTCTTCGGCAGGCTGTTCGGGGCGATGGGCGATTCTTCCATCCGCGGCGGTTACGGTATCTACCACGGACGCCTCTTCCAGTCGGTCTTCTCGCAATCAGGCGCAACCGTGCGCTTCAACCCGCCGAACGCTTTCTTCTACAATCAGACGGGCAACCCCACCGCTCTCTTCAACCCGAACAACCTTGCCGACCCGACCAACGGCTTCACTTTCACGCCCGGCCCTCAGACCGTCCGCCACACGGAAGCGCTCATCGATCCGGGGCTTGAGATGCCTTACACGCAACAGTGGAATTTGAGTTTCGAGCGTCAAATGCCGTTCGAATCGGCGTTGAGAATCAGCTACACCGGAAATCGCGGCATCGGGCTGCTCCGCTTCGCCATCGACAACCTGCCTCTCCACAACGGCGACGCCGGAGTGCTCGTAGCCAACCACCCGAACAACGCCCCGGCGGTGCTCTACACGGCGGCCAGCCGGACGGCGGGCGACCCGCGCGGCGTTGACGTGCGCGGCCAGACGCTTCGCCCCGCGTCCAACATCGTGTGCGCGGGCACTGGTCTGCCCGGCGTTGATCGAAACGCGCAGTGCCCGGTCAACGTTCCGCTCGGCGCGCTTGAATACAGCTTCCGCGTGCCACGCACCAATGAGCGTCGGCCGAACGGCGCGTTCTCGAACAACACGGTCGTCAGCAACGCGGCGTGGAGCTATTACCACGGGCTGCAACTTGAGTGGACGAAACGTCTGAGCCACAACATCAACTTTCAGGCTTCATACACCTTCAGCAAGTCTATAGACACGACCTCGGAGGCGACGGCCGTGGGCGCGGGCGATACGAATCAGACCGGCAACGACGCGCGCGCCGCGCGTGGCCTCTCGCGCTTCCACACGCCGCACCGTTTCACCTTTTACGGAACGTATCGCGCCCCTTGGTTCAACAACCGGCGCGACTTCCTCGGCCAGACGCTCGGCGGCTGGCAACTCTCGACGGTCGTGAAACTGGCGAGGGGGACACCCTTCACCGTCATCAACGGCACGGGACTCGACTTGAATTTCGACGGCTTCAACGAGATTCGTCCCATCCTCGTAGACCCTGCGTTTCTCGGCAACCATATAACCCATCCGCGCAGTTCACAGGCCGCGCTGCCCCGCGATGCTTTCCGCGCCGCCACGATAGCCGACATCAATGCGTCTACCGTCGGGCGGAACACGTTTTTTGCCGATGGCGTGAAGAACGTTGACGTGGGTATCTCCAAGAACTTTCTGCTGCCGTGGGAGAGTCACAAGTTGACGCTCAGGGCTGATCTTTTCAACGCCTTCAACCACGTCCAGTACGGCCTTCCCGTCGCCGACCTGACGAACGCGAACTTCGGGCGCATCACGGGCGCGGCCACACAGTATGCGCCGCGCACCATTCAAATCTCCCTGCGTTACGGGTTCTAAGCAGGGAGTCCGGGGCATGGGCGCGAAGTGCCTGAGCTTCCGCCCTTTTTCTGTGAAGTGGATTCACCCTGTCAAACAGGGAACCGTTTAACTTTTGAAACTCAAACATCCAACAGGACGAGCGACCGCACACTGGCTGTTCGTCATCGGTTTCATGCTGGCCTTGCCGGTCTGCTCCGCTCAGGCGCAGCAGACCGGTGTGCCGCCAGTCTCAACGCGCGTCTCCGCCAAACCCGACGAAGTGCGCGCGCTGTGGGTCGTGCGCACGACGCTCACGAGTCCCGAAAAGATTCGCGCCCTTGTCGAACGCGCCCGCTCCGCACGTTTCAACACGCTCATCGTGCAGGTGCGCGGGCGCGGCGACGCCTATTATCGTTCGCGCTGGGAGCCGCGCACGGGCGCGCTCAAAAACCAGCCCGCCGCCTTCGACCCTCTCGCTTACACGCTCGTCGAAGCGAAGCGCGCGAACATGCGCGTCCACGCCTGGGTCAACACGCACCTGCTCGCCAATCTCGATGAGCTGCCCGTCGAGCCGCAACACGTCTACAACGCGCGCCCCGACTGGCTCGCCGTCCCACGCCCCGTCGCCGCCGAACTCTATGCGATGTCGCCGCACGATCCGCGTTTCCGCGCGGCGATAGTTGAATGGTCGAAGGCCAACCGGGGTCAACTGGAAGGCGTCTATACCTCGCCCGCCAACCCCGCCGTGCGCGAACACGTCTATTCGATCTGGATGGACATTCTCGAACGTTACCCCGAACTCGACGGCCTGCATTTCGACTACGTGCGCTTCGCCAGCCCCGACTTCGATTACAGCCGCACCTCGCTCGAACGCTTCCGCGAATGGCTCGAACTGCGCCTCTCCACGGCCGAGCGTCGCCTGTTCGCCGTCGCGCTCAAAAACGATCCGCTCGCCGCCGCCGATGCCTATCAAGAGCAGTTCGCAGACTTCCAGCGCGAACAGATCACCACGCTCGTCGAGCGCATCTATCACGGCGTCAAGAAACGCAAACCCGGCGCAATCGTCTCCGCCGCCGTTTTTGCCGACGAGACGAACGCGCGCACGATGCGCTTTCAGGATTGGCGACGCTGGCTCGCGCTCGGCGTCCTCGACGCGGTCTGCCCGATGGCTTACTCGCCTGACACCGCCGTTTTTCAAAAACAGATCGAAGTGGCCGCCGCGGCCGCGCATGCCGCCGGGCGACAGGTCTGGGCGGGTATCGGGGCGTATCGCGTGCCCGCCGAATCGGCCGTCGAAAAGATTAACGCGGCGCGCTCGCTCGGAACCGACGGCATCATTCTCTTCTCATACGATTTCACCGTAACGCCGCACAAGACGCTCAATCCAACGGGCGACTATCTTGAGCGAGTCCGGCAGGCCGCCTTCGACGCGCCTGTCGCCGCCCCTAGCCCGTGAGGCCGGGCGTGTATTAGATTAAGCATTACTCCACCTGTGAATTTTCACAGCAGGCATTGTTGAAAGCACTACGTCTTAAGGTGAACCCCGGAAAACTCTGTCTGAAAGTCTTGAGGACAGAGACGGGGAGCGCCGCAAACCCGAAATTTCTTAAGGATGAAAAGGAACCACCCCATGAGACACCATGTAGAGATCGCATGTCGAATGCTCATTCTATCGCTCCTGCTTTGCACGAGCCTGAGCGTCGCGCTTGCGCAGGACGTCACCGGAGCCATCAACGGCATCGTCAAGGACACCACCGGCGCGGCGGTCGCGGGCGCGACGGTGACGATCACCGATGAAGCTAAAAATATCGTCGTGCGCACTGTCACCACCGGCGAAGAGGGGGAATACTCCGCGCCGTCCCTCCCGGTCGGAATCTATTCGGTGACGGTCGAAGCTCCGAATTTTAAGAAGTCCATCCAGACTAATATCAAAATCGATGTCGGCCAGCGTCGCTCCGTCGATCTTAATTTGGAGGCGGGCAACATCGCTGAAACCGTGACGGTCGAAGCCGACCCGGTTGCGGTTGAACTGACGACGGCCGCCGCCTCGACCGTGATCAACGGCGATCAGGTGCGCGAACTCTCGATCAACAACCGCAACTTCGTCCAACTCGTCACGCTCGCGCCGGGCGTCTCCAACGACCTCTCCGATCAGGTTTATGTCGGCAACGTCAACCCGGAAGGGCAAGCTAATACGATTAACATCTCGGTCAACGGCGCACGCAGCAGCCAGAATACTTATACGGTGGACGGCGCGGACATCACCGACCGCGGCTCGAACATCACGATTCAGGCTTTTCCCAGTGTTGATTCGATTGGCGAGTTCAGGGTCTTGAGAAGCCTGTATCCGGCTGAATCCGGGAACAGCGGCGGCGGGCAGGTTAACGTCGTGACGCGCTCGGGCGGAGAGGAATTCCACGGCTCGCTCTTTGAGTTTGTTCGTAATGAACGGCTCAACGCCAACGACTTTCTCAGCAACCAGACCGCCCCCGTCGGGCGCACCCCGGAAGGCAGAGCCAAGCGCCGCCCGTTCCGCTATAACAACTATGGTTTTACGATTGGCGGCCCCATCTATTTCTTCAATTTCGGCGAAGGGTCGGATGGCGGCATCGTCAAGAAACTGGATCGGACGTTTTTCTTCTTCTCGGAAGAGCAGCGTCGCGACCTGCGCTACCCGACTTTGACCTCGACCGTTCCCGACGCCAATCTGCGACGCGGCGTCTTCCCGATCCCGGTCTGCATTAACCGCAACGATGTGCCGGGCGCAACCTGCACGGGCGCGAACATCCTGCCCGCAGGCACGCCTCTGCCGGCCAATCTCCTGAATCCGGCGGCGGCCTCCTATCTCGAACAGATTTATAACAAGCTGCCGCTGCCCACTCCGGGCTCGTTCAGTCTCATCTCGGCCGCCGTCAACAAGGCGGATTTCCGGCAGGAGATCGTCAAGATCGACCACAGCTTCACCGATAACCTGTCGGCCTTTTATCGCTACGAAAACGATAAAATCCCGACGCTCGATTCCAACGCACTCTTCTCCTCAGGTTCCGGCCTGCCGGGAGTTTCCACCACACAAACAAACTCTCCGGGTCGCGCACACACGTTTCAAGCCACTTACGTCCTCAGCCCCCGCGCGATCATCGAAGGACGTTATGCTTACTCTTACGGCGCGATTCTCAGCGAGAATGTTGGTCTGATTGCGAGGAGCAATTCCACCAACCCGGTCACGCTGCCGTTCACCAACACGCGCGACCGCATCACCTCCGTTGCGGGCAACGGCTTCAGCAACATTCAGGGTTTCGGCCAATACGACAACTTCTCGAACAAGCACATCATCGGCACGAGCCTGAGCCTGATCAGCGGCGCGCACACGATGAAGTTCGGCGGCAACTATTCCAAGTATCGCAAGAACGAGAATGCTCTCGTCCTCGATGCCAACGGAGCTAATCAGGGGATTTTCACCGCCTTCTCCACCACCCTCCCGGCCGGAGTGACGGCCAGCACGACCAACCAAAACTTACAGCGCTGGGCTAACTTCCTCGTCGGCAACGCCCAGACTTTCGTGCAGGGCAAGTTTGATTACACGGGCGACCTGCGCCAGCAAAACTACGAAGCCTACGCGCAGGACGAATGGCGTTACAGGCCGAACCTGACCTTGTATTACGGCGTTCGTTATTCGCTCTTCGGCCAGCCCACAGACAACAACGGGCGGCTCTCGAATTTCGACCCCAGACTCTACAACCCGGCCAACGCGCCGCAGGTGACGGGCGCGGGCAACCGCGTCGCCGGCACCGGCAATTTCTGCAACGGCATGTACGTCAACTCGCAGAATTTTCAAACCGCGGTCAATTGCACGCCTGCCGTTTCGCCTTTCGGCAAGCAAGTGGTCGAAACGCCGAAGTACGACTTCGCGCCGCGCTTCGGTCTGGCGTGGGACCCGTTCGGTGAAGGTAAAACCTCCGTCCGCACCGGCTATGGCATCTATCACGAACAGATTTTGTCGGGTTGGCTCTTGCAGATGATCGGGCAGAATCCGCCGTATCAGGAGAATTTCACGATCACCAACACGCGTCTGGATAATCCGGGCGCGGGTGCAACCACCCCTCCCTCGGCGGCGGCATCAACTATTCGCGGCATGGACCCCGACTGGCACACGCCCTACACGCAGCACTGGTCGCTGGACGTGCAACATCAGTTGACGAGCAACACCGTGGCCTCCATCGGCTATTACGGTTCCAAAGGAACGCACCTGATCGGCGTGGTTGAAATTAACGAACTGCGGCCGGGACAGGCGCTCAGTTCCCAGTGTGCGACGGGCAATAACACCTTCCAAACGCCCGGCGCGACGCTCGCGCCCTGTCTGGTCGCAGGCACGGGCTTCTTCTCCACGGCGGCGACGAATATCGTCGACCAGATTCGCCCCTATCGAGGGTATCGCTCGATCACCATGCTGTCGCCGCGCTTCAACTCGAATTACCACAGCATGCAGATTGGGGCGGAACATCGCTTCGCGCGCCAGTCGCAGGTGAACGTCGCCTACACCTGGTCGAAAAACCTGACCGATTCGCAGACCGACCGCTCGACCGCTCCGCAGAATTCTTACGACATCCGGAGCGAGTACGGCCGGGCTGCGCTCGACCGGCGGCATGTGTTCTCGTTGAACTACATTTATGAATTGCCGTTCTTCCAAAATCAGGAGGGCTTCGCGGGCAAACTGTTGGGCGGGTGGCAAGCCTCCGGCATCATCACCTACAACACGGGCGTG
>DASVPS010000270.1:0-7749 GCA_036389555.1 Pyrinomonadaceae bacterium | reverse complement strand
TACGCTTTCTCGTCCGGCGGCCTTGAGCGCATCCTCTCACAACCCTTTCCGGTGCTGATTCTGACCACCGCGTTTCACCGCAGGCTGCCCGCTTTTGCCGCCGCACTGCTGGCTCTCGGCGCTTACAAACTGGAGAAGATGCTGGATGGTGGGGGAATTCATCCCTCGTACGGGCGGCGCGTGGGCTTTACCGCACTGGTCTTCGACGCGCGCGATTGTGAGAGGCCGGAGCAGTTGGCCGACCTCATTCTCGCCTCTTCGGCGACACCGCCTTTCACCTCCGTCGGCAGTTTCGCCGGTCAACGGCTGCTCGACGGCGGCGTTATTGATAATGTGCCGGCTTTCCTCGCAGATGAAGTGCCGGGCATCAGTCGCAATCTCGTCATGCTCACGCGCCCTTACCCGACCGCAGTGGTCGGCAGACGAGGCTCAAGGCTCTACGTCGCGCCGCGCGAAGCCCTGCCCATAGAGCGTTGGGACTTTACCCGTCCAGACCTGCTCGCGGCCACGGTCGCCATCGGCGAGCGCGACGCACAGGAGCACGATTCACTGCTCGCTGATTTTCTCAGATAACGGGATCGCCGCGCTTAACGAATCAGGTTCGATTGTTCGCTCAGTCTAATAAATCTTCAACCTTCCATACATTCATTTGCAGACCGCTCTAAAAGCCGTCGTCGGCGAGTGCGTGGAGGGCTGCGAACGGCTCGCGACGGTCGGGAGCAAAGAACAACGCGCGCAGAGGGTCGGCGGCGGCATCGCGTATAAAGGCGGCGGTGCGCTCGTGCCGGTTATCGCTGTTGATGTTCTTGACGATCCGGTATTTGACCTCGGGTATCGAGAGGTCAACGACGAGCGTCGAACCGCCACGGAAGAGGTGGCGCGGCGTGCCGTCTTCCTTTTCCTCCTTCACCACACGCGACTGGGTCAGCGCGACGACGAGTTGCGGGATGTATCTGCCGTCGGGGCTGGTACGCATCGCGCGTCGCAGTTCGTGAACCTCGAACTTCTGCGCCGGGTCGAGGCCGAGTTCCTTTGCGAATTCCGGCACGGCCTTGAAGGCGACGACGAGTTGGTCGTGTAGTTCGCGCCGCTGCTCGCGCGTCACCTTGAACAGCTCGCCGCGGTCTTCCAAATAGAAGCAGGCGTCGGCGTAGCGTTTCAGCCCTGCGATGACGCCGACGTACTGCTCCTCGATCTTCGCTCGCACCTTAGAGGGAAACTCGGACGAGTCGAGACCTTGCCAGCGCAGCGTGTCCGCGGAAAGCGTGCGGGGCGTATCCGAGGTTTGGGAGTCGAGGTTCAAAGGGTAGATGCCGCGGCGACGGAAGGCTTCGACGAAGGCGACACGATAGTTATGGCGGTCGTCTGCGACGAGGTCGAAGTCGGCGGTGATAAGCGCACGCAGGTACTCGAAGAAAGTCACGTCAACGGGCGGCAGATAATCGAGTGCGCGGATGCACATGTTGAGGACGTGGCCGGCGGACTTGGCCGCCTCGTCGGCGAGACGATGCACGAGGTCGGGGTGAATCGCGCCGTTCGGCAGAACGCCCGTTCCGCCCGTGTAGATGCGCAGCAGGTCGGCGGTGCGCGATTTGTAAATAGCGATGAAAGCGTCGAAGACCGCGCCGACGAGGATAGCTCCGCGCGAGTGCGGCGTCAGTCGCTTCTGCAAGTCGGCGGGGTCGGGCGCGAACCTCTTCCAGACGCCTTCCTCCCGTCGGCCGATGGCGTCGCGCAGCGCGCCGCGCCCGCCGGTCGCATAGCCGAACTGGACGGCGAGACTGCCGAGCATGGACTCGGCCTCGATGTCGCCGCGCGTCTGGCTGATCTCCTGTTTGAGGACTTCCGGGATGGTGAAGTGCTGCATGAGTGCGACGATGTCGGCGAAGCCCTCATGAAAGGCGAGCACGTCCGGGTTGGTCGGCTCGTTGAAGCGCCGGTGCATGCCGTCGAGAATGGCGTGTGTCGTCTCGTGTGCGATGATGTCGTGCGAGAGGCAACTGTAGACGCGGCTGCCGGGCATGTGGTCGCCGGGGTCGTCCGCCGCGGCCTCGAAATAGCCGAACAGGAGAGCGACATCCTGCGGGCTGTAGTAGGCGTTGGCCTGACGGAGCGCATGCGGGCGGACGCCGAGTTGGGCGACGAAGCCGCTGTCGTCATGAGCATTCTTCGGGTTCGGTCTGGGACGCCAGAGCACCGGGCGGCCAAGTGCGCGCTCGAAGTGTTCGATGGTCTTCATCGCGACGGCATAGACCATCTGCTGGTGAAACTGCGGGTTGCCTTCCGAAGGCGCCCAGCCGTCCTGTGCGAGCAGGCGTGGGTCGTCGAGGTTCACGGGTGGGTAACGTTTGTTGGCGGCGTCCACGTCTTCGACGGCCAGATACTCGCCGGACGGCCCCTTCCCCAGTTCCTCCCAGCGAATCTTCAGCGTCACCTCGTTGATCCCGGCCGTGTCGAACCGCGCCGAGAGGCTCGGGTCAACGGCATACACGCGGACGCGGCGGTATGCGGGGTTGCGGACGGTGGGCTGCACATCACAGACCGGCAACACCTCTGGAATGACCTGCTTTGAACGCTTCGTGCGCGGCGCAGCCTCGCCGGCGGCAACCGGGTAGCGCGTGGCGACATGCTTGCGCAGCGCGAGCGACGCGCCTTCGTCCTCGATGACGGCTGCCATGAAGCGGCGCAATTTCTCGCCCTCCATTTTGGTCGCGCCGCCGGGGTCGGGCACGAGTTCCTGCAACTCTTCGTTGAGCATCCAACGCTGTACGAGTTCGAGATTGAACATCAGTTCGCGCGGCGGAGGCTCGACCATGCCGAGGCCGGTGATGATGCGTATGAAGGAAAACGAATTGTCGGACGGGTCGCTCTTCCTCAACCCGGCGACCGGCCGCACGTCGAGCGCGGCGCGCGCCTGTAGCACGCCGTTGCCAAAATGCTTCCGGTCGGCCTTCAGCTTGGCCGAGGTGAAAAGGGCGTTGCGAACCGCCTCGACACGTCGCCAGTCGCGCGGCAGTTCGTTCTTGTACTTCTCGAACCAGAGGGCGGCGGCCGCGGCCACCTGCGGCGTGGCGGCCGAAGTGCCCTCGCCGTTCAGGCGAATCACCGCCCCGCACATGAAACGCGCCCAGGGGATGTTGGGCGTGTAGGTCGCGATGGCCGCCTTCATGGCGGAATCGGGGCCGAAGCTGCCTTCGAGCGTCCGCCCCTGAAGGTCTGCGTAAGGCCGCCCGTCGGCCATCACGCCGCAGACGGCGATCACGCGACTGTAACGCGCAGGGTAGACGAGCGTGTGCGGCGGCGCGAAGCCGATGTGATTGCCCGCCGCCGCGCAGATACAGATGCCCGCCTCGTAAGCCCTGTCCACGGCCTCGCCCCACGCGCGCGAGGGCAGGCCGCCCATGCTCAACGTGACCACGTCGCAACGCTGCTCGACGGCGTAGTTGAGCGCCTGCGCCAGCGCGCTCGTGCGGAGCAGGACGACGCGGTCTGCGACGCGCAGGGGCAGGACTTCCGCGCCGGGCGCACCGCCGAGATAGTCGCCCCCGTAAGCTGCGGGCGTCTTGCCGCCGGCGAGGATAGCGATAGTGCCCGTTCCGTGGCCTGAATTGTCTATGATGAGAACGCGGTTGTCAGGGTCTTCGGCGCTGTTGCGGTTTGCGTCGCCGTCTACAAAACTTCGTTCAAGGTGGCGCAGGATGTGTTCCGGCACGGTCTGGTGCGTACGGTAGTAGCCGGTGTCGAGGTGCGCGATGCGCGTGCGCGGCTCTTTGAATTCGACGGCCTCGCGAGCCTGCTTGAGTTGCGTGTAGTTGTTGTCGAGGTGCCAGGCAAAGGTATCGGGGCCGGGCGCTTTGCCGTGCGTCGCGTCCTGCGGGGTGGCATCGCAATTTTCACCTGCCGCGAAGCCGGGGCCAACCGGCTCCTCGTTCGCGTCCGGAAAGACATTGTGGAGCATGTCCGGCTCGGCGAAGACCACGTCCGACTCGGAGACGCCGAGTTGTCCCGCGACACGCGCATGCGCTAAGTCCCAGGGCGTCGCTGCCCCGTCGGGCAACTCTGCGAGGTACCACTGCGCAGCAGCATCGAGGCCAAATGCGCCCGGCGTCGCCGTCGCAGGAGGCGTCTCGTAGAGCGGTCGCAGGTTCGCGCGCGACGCAGGCGCCGCATTGAGCGCGTTCGAGGGGCGCAGTTTGACGAGTATGCGGTTCGGTTCGACGGGCGGCTGTTTGTTGTTCGGCAAGATTTTTCTCTCGGTCTTTGAAATTGTTTCTAATACTTATAAATCTCTTCTTCGCGCGCGCCGCACGCTCAACGAGAGATGAAGCGGCTCACCCGTGCTAAAAGCGCGGCCGCATGTGCGGGTTGCAACCTCAGGAATGGCCGTCGCTGGCGGCGGCGTCTTCCTTCAACATATCGAAGGCCTTTTCGCTAATCATGTAGATCGCGGTGACGATGAAATAACCCGGTATCTTCGGGAAGACTGAAGCATCGACGACACGCAAGCCCTCTGTCTGGCGGACACGGAAGCGGCTGTCGAGCACGGCCAGAGGGTCGTCGTCCGCGCCGATCTTGCAGGTGCAGGAGGCATGATGTCCCCACGCTTCGTCCTTGATGAACTGGCGGAGTTGTCCGTCGTCGCCGATTCCGTCGCCGGGAACTTCTTCCTTGACGACGAGGCCGAGCGACTTCAGGCGTTGGTTCAGGCCGCGCACGAACCTGACGCCGTCAACCACGGCATCGAGGTCTGGATCGTTCACGCGCTCGCCGTCGCCGAAGTATTGGAAGTTAATGGACGGCCGATCCCAGGGGTGCGCGGAGGTCAGGCGCACGCGCCCGGTGTTGTTGGTGCGGGCTTTGAGGATCGCCCAGGTGAACTTGTTGTGCTTGGCCTCGAAGATTTTCGAGTAACCGGGCATGTAGCCTTTGAAGTAGCCGGGGAGGCCGAAGATGTAGAGGTCTGGGTCGGCCAGCTCTTTGCGTGAGCGTTTGATGACGCCGATGAGCGCGCCGTTCGTCGCATAGATGCCCTTGCCGCCCTGTTCCCACTTCCGGATAAACGGGTCGGGGGCAGAGCCTTCGTCGGGCGGGGCGAAAGACGCTCCTTCGAGCAGGACAAAATCTTTGGCGTACTCCGAGACGACGCCCACTTCGTAACGGTCTTGCAGGTTCTCGCCGACGCCCGGCAGATCGACGACCAAAGGGATATTGAGTCGTTCCAACTCTTCGCGCGGCCCGACGCCGGAGAGCATGAGGAGTTGCGGCGTGTTGAAGGCACCGCCGGAGAGGATCACTTCGCGCCGGGCGCGCACCTCCTTGCGCGGGAGCGTTGACGGGTCGGGCGTTGCCTCGACAGCTTTCGGGTCTGCGCGATAGAGATGCTCCTTGTTGATGTACTCGACGCCGACCGCCCGTCTGCCCTCGAAGATGACGCGCGTGGCGAGCGAGTGTTTCTGGATGGTGAGATTGTCCGGGAACTCTTTCTGGACGCGCAAGAGGTAATCGCGCGGGCCGTTGCGCTTGCCACGCTCGACGGCGAGCGGGGTGAAGACAGGCCCCTCCGGGCTATCGGCCGCGTATCTGGTATCGTTCGGGTCTAAGTGCGTTCTGAGGCTGAGGCGCGGGTCGCCTGCATGTTCGCGGAAGGCTCCCTTAAGCGCGCTCAGGATCGATGTGACCAGCACCTTGTCTTTCAGGACGAGGAGCGGGTCGGCCTGAGAGGTCGCCAGCCAACCGCTGAAGCCGTGGCCGTGGCTCACGTTGCCCCCCGCCGCCTGTCTCGTGAAGATTGACAGGATGAGACCGAGGATGCTCTTGACGAACGCCTTCAGCGAACCGGGACGCGGCACGTAGTGGCAATTCTCAAGGCGCGTGAAATAGGGGCGCATGTTTTCGCCGAGCCACGACTTGTCGCCCGTGATTTCCGCGATCCGATCCCAGTCGCTGTCCTGCGGGATGACGGTGATCATCGCGTTGTGTGCCGTGCAGCCGCCGAGCGCGCCCGCACGCGGATACCAGATGGTATCCTTGCCGTCCACCGGCCACTTCTTTGAATCCCTCGCCTGCTGCGCGTCGCTGCTGTAATGACGCACGAAGAAATCCCACGCACACGAAGGGTACTCGGTCGAGAGACCGTGGAAGATCGGAACCTCGTACATGAAACGCCCGCGCCCCGTCTTGTCTTCGGTGCAGGGGTCTCCACCGGCTTCCAGCAACAGCACCTTGAAGCCCGCTTTGGCGAGGTTGGCCGCGAGCGGGCCGCCGCCCGCGCCCGAACCGACGACCACGTAGTCATATTCCGTAGTGCTCATATCCGTCCTTCAGAGGTGAAAGCCGCAGAGGTGAAAGCCGCCGCCGGTTCAGTCGTGGCAGCGGCTCTTCAGCGTTCGTCATAAAGTTTTCAGGAACTCGATCAGGGCGCGCTTGTCCTCGTCGCTCAGGCCGGGTTCATCCTTGGAGTAGCCGGTGCCGAAGTAGTGGCCTCGGTTGACGACATAGTCCGGGCACTTGCTCAACTCCATGAGTTGCCCTGCAAGAGGCGAGAGAATCTGCTGCGCCTGCTCGTCCGTGCCGTTCGGCCCCAGCTCTTTGAGCTTGTGCTTGATGTCTATCAGCAGGTGGAGCAGTTTGCGGTCGCGGCCGAGCCGGTCGCCGAGTCCCGCATCGTCCGGGCGCAGGTCTAGGTTCGCAAGTAGGCCGATGGGAGTCCCCGGCGGGATCGGGCCGATCTTGATGTCGCCGCTGTCTTCGCCCTGTCCGAACCAACTCGGGAACAACCATTCGCCCCAACCCACCAGTCCCGCCAACTTGTCTGGCACATAGCCCGCCCTGATCAGGATGTTCGAGCGTTTGGTGGTGCGGTCGATCACGCCCGGAACTTTGTCGCCGAGCACCGAGTCCTTCTCTCGCTTCTCCGGCCATAGCATCTTCTCGATTGAGTCCTTGAACGACCCCATCCTCGCTTCGACCGACGGGCTGGGATCGAACTTGCCGACCGTGTTGTTCAACAGAAACGGAGCCGTAGACCACAGACTAATCAGCGACGCGGGGCGCGTGTAGCCCCTGCCGCCTCCCGGCATCTCGTAGGCTTTAGGTTCTCCCGTGATGGGGTCGTAGATCGTAATCGTCCCGACCGACGGCAACTCCTTGTAAGTCTCAGACGAGAAGTTGTCCCAGATGTTGCCTCTAATCGCATTCGTCGCGAGCGGGCTGCAGGCATTCGTCTGCAACAGCGTCACAGGCACGCGGTGCTCCGCCGAGAGATAATTATTATCCAGAAAGTCTGGAGCCATCACCATCTCGCGCATAGGTGCTTTGAACTCTTCGGTCTTCGTCCACGCCCAGTATTTCTCCCAGCATTTGAGATAGTCTTTGCCGGCGCAGCCGCTGGGGTCGAGTCCCTGTGCGGGCGAGGGCAGTTTGCTGGAGTGGCAGCGCGCGCAGTTCTCCGCGAAGACTACTTTGCCGCGATTGAGTTGCGCGGTATCGGTGGTGAGGTGAGCCTGGCCGCCGGGAGCATTCTGGAGTTTGTGCGGGGCGGTCGTCTTCAGGAAGAAGAGCGCCATGTTGAGCGTCTGCGACTCTGTGGCTTCCCAGTAGCTTGAGTTCTTGCGCGCGACGGCAATTTCAATCGGGGTGATGGGTTTGCCGCCGACGAGCGGATTGAAGTGCAGGAGCCATTCTTCGCTGAAGAGACCGATGTTGAGATAGACGCGGTTGAGCGCGCCGAGCGCGCCGACGGAATCAGAG
>DASVPS010000269.1:0-7346 GCA_036389555.1 Pyrinomonadaceae bacterium | reverse complement strand
GAGCGGCGTCGTCGTAGGCTCTTTCAGTTGCGGACGCTCCCCGTCGTCTTTCGACGCCGGAGGCGGCTCCTCGTCGAGCGGGAGTCCGGCCACGATGCGGCGAATCTGCACGCCGTCGAGCGATTCGCGCTCGAGCAACGTCTCCGAGAGGCGAATCATGATCTCGCGGTTCTCGGTGATGATGTTGCGCGCGCGCTCGTATTGGTCGTTGATGATCTTGCGGACTTCCTGATCGATCTTGATCGCCGTGTCTTCCGAAAAATCGCGGTGCTGCGAAATCTCGCGTCCCAGAAAGATCTGCTCCTCCTTCTTGCCGAAGGTGAGCGGCCCGAGTTCGGACATGCCGTACTCACAGACCATCGCGCGTGCGAGTTCCGTCGCGCGCTCAATGTCGTTCGACGCGCCCGTCGTGATGTCGTTCAGGAAAATCTCTTCCGCCAGTCGGCCGCCCATCATGATCGCGATCTGGCCGAGCAGGTATTCACGGGTCGCGCTGTAGCGGTCGCCTTCCGGCAACTGCTGCGTGAGACCGAGCGCCATGCCGCGCGGGATGATCGTGACCTTATGCACGGGGTCTGCGTTCGGCACTTTGAGGCCGACGAGCGTGTGCCCCGCCTCGTGATAGGCCGTGATGCGCTTCTCCTCGTTGGAGATGACCATGCTTTTACGTTCCGCGCCCATCAACACCTTGTCCTTCGCCAACTCGAAGTCGTTCTGCATGACGATCTTCTTGTTGTAACGCGCCGCGTTCAGTGCGGCCTCGTTGACGAGATTGGCGAGGTCTGCGCCGGTGAAGCCCGGTGTGCCGCGCGCGAGGATGGAGATGTCAACGTCTTCGCCGAGCGGAATCTTGCGCGTGTGAACTTTGAGTATGCCTTCGCGCCCGCGCACGTCCGGGCGCGAGACGACGACGCGACGGTCGAAGCGTCCCGGTCTGAGCAGAGCAGGATCGAGCACGTCCGGCCGGTTGGTCGAAGCCATCAGGATCACGCCGTCGTTCGATTCAAAACCGTCCATCTCGACGAGCAGTTGATTCAAAGTCTGTTCGCGCTCGTCGTGACCGCCGCCGAGGCCAGCGCCACGATGGCGACCCACGGCGTCTATTTCGTCAATGAAGATGATGCACGGCGCGTTCTTCTTGCCCTGCTCGAACAGATCGCGCACACGCGATGCGCCGACGCCGACGAACATCTCTACGAAGTCCGAACCGGAGATCGAGAAGAACGGCACGTTGGCTTCGCCCGCGACGGCGCGCGCCAGAAGGGTTTTACCCGTTCCCGGCGGCCCCATCATCAGGACGCCCTTCGGAATGCGCCCGCCCAGTTTTTGAAACTTCTGCGGCTCTTTGAGGAATTCGATGATCTCCTGCAACTCCTCTTTCGCCTCTTCGACGCCCGCCACGTCCTTGAACGTGACGCGCTTCTGCTGGTTGTTCAGCAACTTTGCGCGCGATTTGCCGAACGAGAGCGCCTTGTTGCCGCCCGCCTGCATCTGCCGGAGCATGAAAATCCAGATGCCCATGAAGAGCAGGATCGGTGCCCACGTCAGGAGTAAGCCCCAGAGCATGCTGTTGCCGCTCGATAGGTCTTCCACCTTCGCGACGTAAGGGTTGCCGTTCTCGTCGAGTTTCGTCGCCGCATCCATCAGGCTGCTCTGCTGCTCCGGGTTCGACAGGTCGGCGCGCAATTGCTGGCCTTTCGTGTCGGTCGCCAGCGCTTCGCTCTGCTTGACGGTGAGGTTGTTGATCTCGTGTTTGTTGATTCTCTGCTTCAGGGTGCTCAGGTCAATTTTCGACGGGCCGCCCTGTCTGCCCGCGAAAGCCTGATAAAGCACCACTGCGCCCACCAGGATGAGCACCCAAAAGATTATTTGTCTGGCTGTTGAACTCAATGCCGTATTGCCTCCGACGCCGATCATAACCCATAACGGCGTCTGTTGTCGCTTCCGCTCGGTTCCCCCGCTTTCGCGCCCGTGTCGCCGGGAAAGAAAACGCGCCCGCTGGCGCGTGGGAGTCCGGCTGTGTCAATGCCCTCTTAAGATGCCCGCCGGGGGCGGCGCGTTGTGCCTTTCGGCCGATTGCCCGGATCGGCGTAAACCGTTGCGCTTTCGTGACAAAACTGCCTCAGGCGGGTCGCGCCAGATAGGGCAAATTCCGCCAACGCTCGTTCATCCCCAAACCATACCCGAAGACGTAATCCTCGCGCGTCTCGAAGGCGCTCCAATCCGGCTTCAACTCGACGCGGTGACGGTCAACCTTGTCCACGAGCACGCAGAGTTTCACGGTCGCCCCGCGCGATTCGAGTTGCTTGATCAGGTATTCCTGCGTCACGCCCGTCTCCATCACGCCCTCTACGAGCAGCACGTCGCGCCGCGTGAGGTCGAGTTGCGTGCTGAAATTCAAATCCTGCACGCCGCCGAGCGAGCGATGATCGTAACGGACGAAGGCCACCCGCAGCGGCGCGTCGAGCCGGCGCAACAAATCCGCGAGAAACATGAACCCGTCTTCGACCACGCCGAGCACGGTCAATTCACGCCCCGCGTAAGCGCGCGAGATTTCTTCCGCAAGCGTCTCGACGCGCTCAGCGATCTGCGCCGCGCTGTAAAGTTCCAACATGCCTTCTGCCATCTCGTTTTTGCGCCTCGAAAAAATTTGTCCGTTAAAAACTAAAGACCGCTCGCGAAAACTGAGCGGCCATGTGCGACACTTTCGATTCTAAAGCCCCACCCGCCCTTTTTCAACTCTTTACCGCGCGCCGCTCGCCCGCGCGAAACAGCAACAACCCGCGTCGCCGCTCCACGCTAGCCCCGCCCGGCAACTCCGCCACGCGCCCGCCGCGCACGCCGTCCAACAATCCGGCCACCGCTTCGATATGCGTCGCCTCGATCCGGCGCAAGTTTCCGCGCTTCGCTTTGAGCCAACCGCGCAAGGCATAACCGAGCACCGCCCTGTCCGCCCCGCGCAACACTTCTACGCTGAGCGGCAGAGAATCTTCAATCGCGTCACTCGCACCCGTCGCCCTCCGCCCCGTCGCGCCATGCTCCGCCCGCTTCGCCTCCGCTTTCAAACGCGCATCCCTAACGGCTTCGGCCAACAATTTCTCGCCCAGCTTTTCCAGCGCGTCGGCCTCCGCACGCATCAACTCGGCGGTGCGCGCCAGCGTCTCGACCGCGCGCGGGTTGAACGTCTCCAGCAGCGGCAACAACTGCCGCCGCACGCGCACACGCGCGAACCGTTCATCCTCGTTCATCTCGTCCGAGCGCACACGGACGCCCCGCGCCGCGCAATACGCCAGCGTCTCCGCGCGCCGCGCCCAATTGAGCAGCGGGCGCACGAGCAGCAACTCATCGCCGCGCTCATCGAAGGGGCGACGTTCGCGCATTCCGCCGAGTCCGCGCGCGCCGCTCCCGCGCAGCAAGGCCAGTAACAACGTCTCCGCCTGATCTTCGACCGTGTGCGCCACGGCAACGATGCGCACTTCGCGCCCGCGCGCCACGTCGCCCAAAAACTCGTAACGCTCTCGTCGCGCCGCCTGCTCCAGATTGTCGCGCGTCGCACGCGCCCGCCGCCCGACCGCCGCGCGCCCGATCATCACCTCATAACCCAGCGCGCCCGCCAAATCTTCCACGAAGCGCGCGTCGCACGCGCCCGCCTCACCGCGCAGCCCGTGATCCAGATGCGCGACTGTCAGCGGCAGAGCCGTGCGCCCCGCCCGGTTCAACTCGTCGAAGGCCAGCAGGAGGGCTGTCGAATCAGCCCCGCCCGACACCGCTACGACGACGCGCTCGTCGCGTGGCAGGGCGAGCCGCTTCCAAGCCTCGGCCAGACGCCGGGCGAAGCGACTGAGCGGTCGCTTCCTCCCGGCGTCCGGCGGAGTTTGAATCGGATCGAGTTTCTTCATCGAGCAGGCGGCGCGCGTCATTATGATGCGCGCCTGCTCACAGAATAAGGCGAACTTCAAAGGAGTGTAAAACCGCAGGAGAGCCGGACAGGTTCGCCGAAGGCTCGACTCTTGCGACCGCTCAAGCCCAAAAGAAAAACAGGGGCGGCGAACTGAAGTCCGCCGCCCCTGCTGCCATTATCGCGACCGTGAAACTAGGGCTTCATGAGCGGCGATTCCTTGTCGTTGACGAACACGCTTAGCACGCTCTCGTTACCGGGGAAGACGAAGGTGTGATTCGTCACGAGGAGCGAGCCGTGTTTGTCGAAGGCGGCGTTAGCCGGTGAGTTGAAAGGCGAGATGAGATTGCCGGGCGCGTTGCCGAAACGCGCGGTCTCCGTGCCCGTCGGGCTGAGGACGGAGACGCCGGAAAAGCCGGGCGAAGCGAGCATCACGTAGAGTTTGCCCGAATTGCCGAAGGCGATGCCGTCCGGCCCTTCGCCGTTGTACTGGTGGAAGACTTCGAGGTCGGCCGCGGTCGGCGCATCAACGAGCGGCAGCGTGTAGATTTTGCCGCCCGTGAAGCCGAACTCACCCACGCCTTCGGCCGTGACGGCGAAGTAGACTTTCGTCCGGTCGGGATTGATGCGTATGCCGTTCGCGCCGAAGGGCGTGGCGAGCGCCGCGTCCTGAAACCACACTTGCGGGGTGCCGCCGCCCGGCGGGATGCGCCAGATGGTCGCTTGCAGCGAATCGGTCAAGTAAAGGTTGCCCGCCGGGTCGAAGGCGATGTCGTTCGGGAGCGCCGGCACGAACGGGTTGAGTTGCGGCACGGGCGGCGCATAGACGGTCTGCTCGCCGCTGCCGAGGTCTATGCGGACGATGCCGCGCTGGGTGTTGACGACGTAGAGGCGACCCTGCCCGTCGAAGGCGACGCAGGAATTGGCGTGCTCCTGGCTGAGGTCTTCGCCCTGTATCTGAATGGTCTCAACTTGTGCGCCGGTGCGCGTGTCATAGACGACGACGATTGAGGGCGGCTGTCCGGCCGTGCCGAAGCGCGCGGGGCCGGAGACGTAAGCCTTGTTGCCTTTGACGGCGATGCCTTCGGGCGAGCCGGGCGGCACGGGGAACGGGGCGAGCGTTTGCACGTCGCCATAAGGGCGGACTTCAGGGGAATCCGCGAACGCCGTCAGGGGTAACATGGCAAAAGCGAGCAGACACGGCGCGAGGATTTTCTTCAACAGTTTCTTTCGGGGGTTCATAGGTGGCTCCTTATCGTGAGAACGTTAATTAACTGTGGGACGCGAAGATGTCCCGTAAGATGTCGAACATGCCGGGACGATGGGCGGCGCGTTTGAAGGTCGAATAAAACTTCGCTCGCGCATTCTCTATTACCGTCCCATCTACTAACGCGGGATTAAAATTGGAAAGGGATCAACGGGCGTGAAAATTTTTGCCCGCGCGCGAAAATAGTTGCAACAAAATCCGCGGCGGCGGTGTCTTCCCTGTGTAGAGCTAAAATCTGTGGGACGATTCGCGCCCGAACCTGTTTAAAAACAGACCCTCCAAGGAGCACGCACGATGAACCAGCGAAACGACGCGACGAGTTTGCCAAAGGGCGCACGACGACGACTGATGAACGCTAACCTTAAAACGCGACCAACCGCGTTCGCGGCCTTGTTCGCATTATTGCTGGCCTTCGCCGTGGTGGCTTGCGGCGGCGGCAGTAGAGGTCTGGCGTCCGGTGCGGGACAGGCGGGCGGCGCGGCCGGTTCGTACAACGGGCAGTGGCTCGTCGAGTTCAAGACGGGCGAGGACAAGGTCTCTCTGACGCTGCGCTACGACGCGGAGAACCATCAATCGAACACCACGCGCAACATCGCGCCCGTCGAGTTGGTCGGCCTCACGCGCGAACAGGTGATGTCTGCGGGCGGCACGCAGGTCAAGTTCCAACTGCAACGCGACGCAGGCACATTCATCTGCGAGGGGTGGTTCAGAAACGGCAAAGGCTCCGGCCACTACGTCTTCTCGCCGAACCCTGCGTTCGTCTCCGAGTTGCGCGCGCGCGGCTACGACGCGCCTTCAAACGAGCAGCAGTTTTCGATGGCCTTGCACGAAGTCAGCCTCGCCTTCATCGAAGAGTTACGCGCCGGAGGGTACGAACGCCCCACGCTCGAAGAACTCGTCAGGACGGGCACGCATGGCGTCCGCCTCGAATACGTGCGCGGCCTGAAGTCGCTCGGTTACACCTTGCGCTCCGTGCCCCTGCTCATCAGGATGCGCGACCACGGCGTCAGTCTCAAATACGTGCAGGAACTCGCCGCCCACGGTTACACGCGCATCCCCGTCGAAGAATTGATCCGCACGCGCGACCACGGCGTCAGCGCGGAGTTCGTCAAAACCTTCGCCGCCGAGGGCTACGAAAAATTAACGCTCGCCCAACTCGTCGAACTGCGCGACCACGGCGTGAGCGCGACCTTCGCACGCGAACTACGCGCGCTCGGCTACGAACGCCTCGCCCCCGCCGAGTTGCGCAGGATGCGCGACCACGGCGTCAGCATCGCCTTCATCAAGGAACTCAAACAACTCGGCTATGAACGCCTGCCCATCGAACAACTCATTCGCCTCAGAGACCACGGCGTCTCAACGAGCTATATTCAAAAAATGAAAAGCACCAACGGCGCGCTCTCGCTCGATCAGATTATCGAGATGCGAGATCGCGGCGTGAGCAAGTAGAAATTAGACGGCAGACACGCGAAGGGCGAAAGTGAAGACGTAAACTACGTCTTCACTTTCGCCCTTCTACTTTCTACTTCCTGCTCGCCCTTCAGCCTTTCAATCTTTACGCGACGATCATCGTGCCCGTGCCTTCGTCTGTGAAGACTTCGGAGAGCAGCGTGTTGCGCAGAGAGCCTTTGATGATGTGCGCGCTGCGGACGCCGCGGTGCAGGAGTTCCGTGATATTTTGCAGCTTCGGGATCATGCCGCCCGTCGCCACGCCGTCCTTGAGAAGCTTCGCCACCTCGTCACCCGTCCGGCGCGAGAGTTTCGTCGCAGATTCGCCCGGCCGCAGGTAAAGCCCGTCCCCATCGCTCAGCAAAATCCACGTCTCGGCCTCAAGACGCACGGCGATTTCGGCGGCGATGGTGTCGGCGTTGATGTTGAAGACGCGACCGCCGGAGTCCGCGCCGAGCGGCGAGACGACGGGCAGGTAGTCGTGGTCGAGCAGCACGCGTAGGAGCCGGTCGTCGATTTCCAACACGTCGCCGACGTGCCCGAAGTCCACGCGCTCGCTCTCGCCCGTCGCCTGATTCAACACATCCTTCGGCGGGCGGCGTTCGGCCAGCACGATGTTGCCGTCAACGCCCGACAAGCCCACGGCGCTCACGCCGTGGTTGCGCAGCGCGGCGAGGATGTCGGTGTTGATCTTCCCGGCGAAGATCATCTTCGCCATGTCGAGCGTGGCGT
>DASVPS010000268.1:0-12339 GCA_036389555.1 Pyrinomonadaceae bacterium | reverse complement strand
CCGCCGGCCGCGGCCGCGCAAGCGGCGGAAGGTAGCCACGCGCACACGGCGGCGGAAGGCAATCACGCGCAGGCAGCAGCGGAAGATAGTCACGCGGCGTGATAGACAGGCGGGAAAGTAATTTGGCGGGAAAGTAATTTGATGAAACCGAACGTCCTCTTATTCATAGACAGCTTCGCGCAGGGCGGAACCGAGCGGCAGGTGGTGCAACTGGCGCGCCTGCTCACGGAGAGCGGGCGTTACCGCATACATCTCGCCTGCCTGAGCGGCGAGGGCGTGCTGCGCGCCGAGGCGCAGCGCCTGGGCTTCACAGACATTCCAGAATTCCCGCTCACGTCCTTTTACGACCGCAACATGCTCGTGCAACTGCGCCGCTGCGCCGCGCTCCTCAGAGAACGCGAGATCGACATCGTGGAGACGCACGACTTCTACACCAACATTTTCGGCATGACGGCCGCCACGCTCGCACGCCGCCCGCGCGCGCGCATCGCCTCGCGGCGCGAAACCGACGGCACCAAGACGCGCAAACAGAAATGGGTGCAGCAGCGCGCCTTCATGCTCGCCGATTGCATAGTCGCCAACGCCGAGGCGGTCAGGCGCGAGTTGATCAGGGACGGCGTGCCCGCCGCGAAAATCCAGACGATTTATAACGGCATGGACACGTCGAGAGTTGCGCCGCGGCCAGACCTCAAGCGCACGGACGCGCTGGCGCTCCTCGGCCTGCCGACTGACGGCGAACGCCGTTTCGTCAGCATCGTCGCCAACATGCGCCACGCCAACAAGGATCAGGCGACGTTTCTGCGCGCGGCTCGGCGCGTCTGCGAAGCCGTGCCGGAGGCCGCCTTCGTGCTCGCGGGCGAGGGCGGGTTGCGTGAGTCGCTCATCGCGCTCGCCTCAGAACTCGGCCTCGCCGACCGCGCCTTCTTCCCGGGGCGTTGCGCACACGTGCCGGAGTTGCTCGCCGTCTCCGAGGTGTGCGTCCTCAGTTCAAACGGCACGGAAGGCTTCTCCAATTCGATCATCGAGTACATGGCCGCCGCGCGCCCCGTCGTGGCGACGGACATCGGCGGCGCGCGCGAAGCAATCGTCGAAGGCGAGACCGGCTACATCATCCGGCCGGGCGACGACGCGGCGCTGGCCGAACGCATCGTGTCGCTCCTCTCTGACCCGGAGCGCGCGCGCCGGATGGGCGAGCGCGGCTTGCAGGTCGTCAAAGAAAAGTTCTCCTGCGCGGCGCAGGTCGAAAGCGTCGAGAACCTCTACGAGCGTCTGCTGACGAAGACGCGCGCGGCGGCGCAAACGAACATCGAAACGAGCGCGCGCACACGCGAGAGCACACGCTGAACGGCACGACCGAAACGTATATGACGGAACGAGCCACACAGGACATTGACGTGACCGCCGCGACGCATGCAGCGCACGCGGCCGCCGCACCGCGTGCGACGGCGCAAGAGGCAGGGCGGCGCGTGCGCTTATTGATCGTCGCGCCGTCGCTCGGCATCCTCGGCGGGCAGGCGGTGCAGGCCGCACGGCTCCTGGCGCGCTTTCAGGCCGAGCCGTCGCTCGATGTTTCGTTTCTGCCGATCAATCCGCGCCTGCCCGGGCTGCTCGGCCGCTTGCAGGGTATCAAGTATGTGCGCACCGTCCTCACCTCCGTCGCTTACGTGGCGTCGCTGCTTATGCGCGTGCGTCGCTACGACGTGATCCACGTCTTCTCCGCCTCGTACACTTCCTTCGTCATCGCGCCGACGCCCGCCATCCTCATCGCCAAACTCTACGGCAAAAAGATCGTCCTGAATTACCGCAGCGGCGAGGCCGCAGACCACCTCATGCGCTGGCGTCGCACCGCGATCCCAACCATTCGTCTGGTTGACGAGGTGGCCGTGCCTTCCGGGTATCTCGTGGACGTGTTCGCGCGCTTCGGCCTGCACGCGCGCTCGATCTACAACTTCGTCGAGACGGAGCGTTTTCGCTTTCGCCCGCGCCGCCCGTTGCGCCCGGTCTTCCTCTCGAACCGCAACCTCGAACCGCTCTACAACGTCGCCTGCATTCTGCGCGCGTTCGCCATCGTCCAAAAGCGTTTCCCCGAAGCGACTCTGACCGTGGCGGGCGACGGCAGCCAGCGCGCCGAACTCGAACGACTCGCACGCGAACTCGAACTCAGGAACACGGAGTTCATCGGGCGCGTCGAGCAGGCGCGGATGCACGAACTATGCGAGCGCGCCGACATCTATCTGAACAGTTCCAACATAGACAACATGCCCGGCTCGATCATCGAGGCATACGCCGCGGGCTTGCCCGTCGTGACGACGAACGCGGGCGGCATCCCCTATATCCTCACCGACGGCGAGACGGGTTTGATGGTTGAGTGCGGCGACCACGAAGCTCTGGCCGCCGCCGCCTTGAGGCTGTTGGAAGACGACGAGTTGGCCGACAGACTCGCGTCGAATGCGCTGGCCGCGTGTCGAAAATATAGCTGGGCGGCGGTGCGCGACGAATGGCTCAAACTCTATTTCGAGTTGGCGGATGACACGATTGCCGTCAGGCCACAGGCTGTGCCGACGCGGGTCGGGAGCAACACGAATGCTTGAGGGGCGCGGGCGTGTAAGGGCTTGTGCGGGACGAGTGCGGAGCGTAGTTGCATGATCAAGGTTCTGCGAAAACTGAAGGGGCGGAGTTTGACGGAGTTGCGCGTGCGCGGCATGCAGGCGGCCGCCGGTCTCGCGGAGCGCGCAGGGCTGTCGGCGTCGGCGCGCGTGCCCGCTGATGCGACATTCTTCCGTCTGCTCGATGTCTCGCAGTTTGAGGGCAGCGGCCGTGCGTCGCTCACGCCGGAATCGCTGCTCGCCCGTTTTCGCACACGCGAATCTCACGCCTTCTTCGCTGCCTTCAACGAACCGGGGGCGACGCGCGACGCGCTCGACACTCGCTTCGGCGGGCGCGCACGCGCGTTGTTGCTCGAACGCGCGGAGCGAATCGTCTGCGGCAAATTCGACTTGCTCGGCCTCTCCGGTCTCGATTTCGGCAACCCCATCGACTGGCATCTCGAACCCGTCGCGGGCAAGCGCACGCCGCTCGCGCATTGGAGCCAAATCGATTTTCTCGATGCGTCGGTGGCGGGCGATAAAAAGATCACGTGGGAGTTGAACCGGCAACAGTATTTCGCCGTGCTCGGCCGCGCCTACTGGCGCACGGGCGACGAACGCTACGCCGAAACTTTCGCGCGCCACCTCGATGCGTGGATGGACGCCAATCCGCCGAAGCGCGGCATCAACTGGGCGAGCAGTCTCGAAGTGGCCTTCCGCGCGATCTCCTGGTTGTGGGCGCTGCAATTCTTCAAACATTCGCCGCACCTCACGCCCGCGCTCCACACGCGCGCGCTGAAGTTTCTGCACCTCCACGCGCGCCATCTCGAAGCCAATCTCTCGACTTACTTCAGCCCGAACACGCACCTGACGGGCGAGGCGCTCGGCCTCTTCTATCTCGGCACGCTGCTGCCTGAGTTTCGCGCGGCCTCGCGCTGGCGCGCGACGGGTGCGCGCATCCTCTTCGATCAACTCGACAGGCAGATTCGCCCCGACGGCGTTTACTTTGAGCAGACGAGTTACTACCATCGCTACACGACGGATTTCTACACGCACTTCCTCGCCCTTCTCAGAGCCGACGGCAGCGACGCGGCGCGCGCGGAGTTGCGCGCAGATGTGCTGGAAGCGAAGTTGCAGGCGTTGATCGACCACCTGATGTATCTCACGCTGCCCGACGGCACGACGCCGCTCTTCGGCGACGAGGACGGCGGCCGCTTCAGTTGGTTCGACGAGCGCGCGCACAACGACTTTCGCACGACGCTCGCCAATGGTGCGACGCTCTTTCAACGCGCGGATTACAAGTACGTCGCGCGCGAGGCGACGGAAGAGACGCTCTGGCTCACCGGCACGCGCGGTCTCCGCGACTTCGACGCGCTCGACGCACACCCGCCCGCCGAACAATCGCGCGCCTTCACCGACGGCGGCTACTACGTGATGCGCGACGGCTGGACGACCGGGAGCAACTATCTACTGCTCGACTGTGGGGCGCACGGCTCTCTGAATGGCGCGCACGCGCATGCAGACGCGCTCGCCCTTCTGGCTCTGGCCGCGCGCGGCCGCCACCTGCTCGTTGATTCCGGCACCTGCACCTACACCGGATCACTCGCGCTTCGCGATCACTTTCGCGCGACGGCGGCGCACAACGCGCTCACAGTTGACGGCGAATCGTCGTCCGTCCCGGAGAGCGCGTTTCGCTGGCGACAGGCGGCGCGTGCCTCGTGTCGCCGGTGGCTCAGTCAGACGCGCTTCGATCTCTTCGAGGGCGAGCACGACGGCTATGCGCGACTCGATTCGCCCGTGAAGCATGTCCGCAGCGTGCTGTTCGTCAAGGGCGATTACTGGATAGTGCGCGACCGCGTGGAGACCTCCGGCACGCACGAGTACGAGTTGAACTTTCACTTCGCGCCGCGCGCCGCATCGTCAATCGAGACGCGCGCCGGTTCATCAACCGACGCGCGCGGGGCGTCGTCAATCGACGCGGAGACCAGCGCGGCGGTCGTGCGGGCGCGCGCGGGCGATGCGGAGGCGGCGGGTCTCGACCTGTTAACCTTCGCGCGCGGCGGCGCATGGCGCAAACACGAAGAGTTGCATTCCGCCCGCTATGGTGTGGCGGCCGAAGCCCCCGTCTGCACGTTCGCGTTCGCGGGCGGCGCGCAGGAAGTCTTCACCCTGCTCGTCCCGCACGGCGACGCAGAGGGCGCGCAGGGTTCCGCGCGGGAGTTGGAGACAGTCGGCGGTCGCGCGTTTGAATTGCAGGGCGCGGCGCGCGATCTCTTGCTGGTGCGGGCGGAGGGCGCGAGTACGATTCAGACCGCGCGGCTCACTTCCGATTTCGAGTGGACGTGGCTGCGCTTCGACGGCGAAGAGACCGAGCCGCAGGAGTTGATCGCCATCGGCGGCCAATCTCTGCATCTCGACGGGCGGGAAATTTTGCGCGCACGGTCGCGCCTCAACTACGTCGTCGCGCGCCGCGCGGGCGACGAACTCATCATCGAAACGGACGCGACGGGCGAAGATTTCTCGCACGCCCTCTCCGGCGTGCGGCGAGACGAAGAACAGAAGGGAATTTTGGAAGAAAGTAAATCGTGAATCGTAAATCGTAAATAGATCAAAATAGTTCTTTCTATTTACGATTTACGATTCACGATTCACGGCATTTACTTATGTGCGGAATTAACGGAATTGCATATTCGGAGCGCGCGCGCGAGGGGCGCGTGGAGGCGGCCGACCTCGTGCGTATGCGCGACGTGATCACGCATCGCGGGCCGGACGACAGCGGGCTGATGTTGGACGGCGCGGTGGGCTTGGGACATCGCCGCCTGTCAATCGTTGACTTGTCGGCGGGGCATCAGCCGATGACGAACGAGGACGATTCGCTCCACATCGTCTACAACGGTGAAATCTACAATCACGCCGAGCACCGCCCCGCGCTCGAAGCGCGCGGGCATCGCTACCGCACGCATTGCGACACGGAGACCATACTGCATCTCTACGAGGAACATGGCGCGGCTTGCGTGGAACGCCTGCGCGGCATGTTCGCCTTCGCCATCTGGGACGAGCGGCGGCGCGAGTTGTTCATCGCGCGCGACCGCCTCGGCGTCAAACCGCTCTACTACGTACATCGCGCCGACGGCTCGCTCTTCTTCGCCTCCGAGATCAAATCCGTGCTCGCGGCGCGCGGCGTCCCCCGTCCTGAGATCAATTACCCGGCGCTCCCGGACTATCTCGCCAATCACGGCACGTCCGGCGAAGAGACGCTCTTCGCAGGGGTCAAGCGGCTGCTCCCCGGCCACACGATGCTGTGGCGCGCCGACGGCCAGCTCAAGATCGAGAAATACTGGGACATCCATTTCGCGGAGGATGCAGGAGGAGGAGAAGAGAACGGCGAGGAGTTGTCGCCGTCGCGTCGAAGCGACGCGGACTACATCGCCGAATGGGCGGAGTTGTTTCGCAAGTCGGTCGAACTGCGCCTGATGGCCGACGTGCCGCTCGGCATGTTTCTCTCCGGCGGCATCGATTCATCGGCCATCGCCGCCGTGATGAGCGGCATGGTCAATGATCCGATCAAGACCTTCTCCGTCGCCTTCGCCGAACGCGAGGCCAACGAACTTTACTACGCACGCCTCGTCGCGGAGCGGTTCAAGACGGATCATCACGAAACCATCGTCAGCCCCGCAGACTTTTTTGGCGCGCTGCCGCGCCTCGTCTGGCACGAGGACGAACCGCTCGCGCATCCTTCGAGCGTCGCGCTCTATTTCGTTTCGCGTCTCGCCGCCCGGCACGTCAAGGTGGTCTTGACGGGCGAGGGCAGCGACGAGATGCTCGGCGGCTACGAGCGTTACTACAAGACTATTTACAACCTCGCGCTCGCGCCCGCTTATCAAAAACTGACGACCGCCGGGATGCGTCGCGCTCTCAGCGACCGTATCGAAAGTCTTGCGCTCGATTCCAGAGTGCGCCACAAGCTGCGTCGCACCTTCCTCTGTCTGCCGCCGGACATCGAAAGCCTCTACTTCGACAACTTCGCCGTCTTCACGCGCTCGATGCAGCACGACCTGCTGACGCCGGAGGCGCGCGAGCGCGCCGGGAGCATCGAGCCTTACCGCGACATGCGCCGCTACTTCGAGACGGATAGATCGCGCTCGCTCCTCAACCGCATGCTCTACGCCGACACGAAAACCTACCTGCACGAACTTTTGATGAAGCAGGATCAGATGAGCATGGCCGCATCCATTGAGAGCCGCGTGCCGTTTCTCGATCACCGGCTCGTGGAGTTTACGGCGCGGCTGCCGCAACACTTGAAATTGCGGCGCGGCTGGACGACGAAGTACATCCTGCGCGAGAGCATGAAAGACCTGTTGCCCGCGCCCATCCTGTCGCGCAAAAAGATGGGCTTCCCCGTGCCGGTCGGCGCGTGGTTTCGCGGTGCGTATCGCGGCATCGTTGACGAGTATGTGCTCTCGGAGCGAGCGGCCGCGCGCGGTCTGTTCGATCCGGCCTACGTGCGCGAACTCGCTGCGCGGCATCAGGCGGGCGAGGATCACACGGAGCGCCTGTGGTCGCTCGTCAACGTGGAAATCTGGCTGCGGCAGTTCATGGACGGCGAAGCGGCGGACGCGCCCGCAGAAGAGACGAAGGGCGAAGTAGTCTCCGCCGTCGCCTGACACTCTTCGACATCACACACCGAAAGTTGAAACCACACTTGCGTATTCTCTGGCTCAAAACCGAACTGCTGCATCCCGTCGATAAGGGCGGGAAGATTCGCACGTTTCATATGCTCAGGGAGTTGAAACGCGAGCACCACATCACGTATCTCACGCTCGACGACGGGAGCGCCGCGCCCGATGCAGCCGAGCGCGCCGCGGAATACTGCCACGAACTCGTGCGCATCGAGCACCGTACGCGCGAGAAATTCTCCGCCGGGTTTTATGGCGAACTCGCCGCGAATCTCGTCTCGCCGCTGCCCTATTTCATGAAGAAGTACAGGTCTGAGGGAATGCGCCGCGAGATCGAGCGGCTGGTTGCGGGAGGCGGTAACTTCGACGTGCTCGTCTGCGACTTTTTGCAGCCGAGCGTGAACCTGCCGCCGCGCCTCGCGGTCGCCACAGTGCTCTTCCAGCACAATGTCGAGGCGATGATCTGGAAGCGTCACTACGAAGTGCAAACCAACCCGCTCAAGAAAAGTTACCTCTACGGACAGTGGCGCAAATCGCACGCCTACGAGCGCGCGGCCTGTCGTCGCTTCGACCACGTGGTCGCCGTCTCGCGCGAAGACCGCGAGACGATGGAGCGCGCCTATGGTTTAACTTCCGTGAGCGACGTGCCGACCGGCGTCGATACGGAATTCTTCCGCCCGCAGGGGACGGAGCAACGCGAGCCGCACAACCTCGTCTTCACCGGCTCGATGGACTGGTTGCCGAACGAGGACGCGATCCAGTTCTTCACGAAAGAGATCATGCCGCGCATACGCGAGCGCGTGCCCGGCGCGACGCTCACAGTTGTCGGGCGCAACCCTTACGCGAGCTTGGTCGAACTGGGGAAACGCGATCCGTCCATCATCGTCACGGGGCGCGTCGAAGACGTGCGGCCGTACATCGAGCGGGCGGCCGCCTACGTCGTGCCGATCCGCGTGGGCGGCGGCACGCGGCTGAAAATTTACGAGGCGATGGCAATGGAGAAGCCCATCGTTTCGACCACCATCGGCGCGGAGGGCTTGCCCGTCGCGGACGGGCGCGAGTTGCTTCTGGCCGACACGGCCGAAGAGTTCGCCGCGTCGGTCGTGCGCGTGTTGACGGACGAAGCGGCGGCACGACAGTTGGGCGAGCGGGCGGCCGCCGCGGTGCGCGAGCGATTCAGTTGGGACAAGGTGAGCGAAGCGTTCGCGGATGCGTGCCAGCGTGCCGTCGCGGCGCGCGCGACGCAGCGCGCGGCGTTGGCGGGCGCTGCTTTGGAAACTTCGATTGGGGGGCGCGGCTAGTGACGGGCGGGAGATTTTCGTTGCACGGAAAGCCGCACCTCAAGTGGCTCGTCGTCGTGGCGTGCGTGTCTCTCGCGCTGGCCGCCGGGAGCGCGTTGACCAAAAGCCCCTGGAGCGACGAGGCGTGGTTTGCGCAGGCGGGCTTGAACCTCGCCACGCGCGGCGAGATGACGACGCCCGTGCTGGAAACGATGGGGACTAATTTCAAGGGACTGGAGCGGCACACTTACTGGGTGATGCCGCTGCATCTGGTGACGCAGGCGGGCTGGTACAAGATTTTCGGCTTCAGCCTGTTCTCGATGCGCGCTCTGTCGGCGGTCTTCGGCGTGCTGGCGTTGTTCGCATGGTACGTCGTGGTGCGTAGTTTGTCGGGCAACAGGCAGGTGGCGCTCCTGACTTTCGTGCTGCTCGCCTTCGACTACATCTTTGTGATGGCGGCCTCGTTCGGTCGCGGCGACATGATGAGCATGTCGCTCGGCGCGTCGGGCTTCGCCGCTTACCTGTATTTGCGCGAACGCAACTTCGCGCGCGCCGTCCTCACGAGCCAAACCCTCGTCGCCGCCTGCGGGCTGACGCACCCGAACGGCGGCGTCGCGTTTTTCGCCGGCCTCCTGTTTCTCACATTCTATTTCGACCGCGCGCGCCTGCGTTGGCGACACCTCGCGCTGGCCGCGATTCCTTACAGTATCGGCGCAATAGGGTGGGGCGCGTACATCCTGCAAGCGCCTTCGGATTTCGTCGCGCAGTTCACGGCCAACGCTTCGACGGGCGGGCGCATGAGCGGCCTGACCTCGCCGCTCGCCGCGATCAAAAACGAGATCACATCGAGATACCTGACGGCGTTCGGTCTGGGCGCGCACTTGCCGGGAACGCGCGGCCCCGTCTGGCTCAAGAGTCTCATCCTGCTGGCTTACGTCGTCGCGCTCGCGGGCTGCCTGAGCGTCCGCAGCATTCGCGTGCATCGAGGCTATCGCGCGTTGCTGATTCTGGCGGGAATATTTTTCGTGGTGCTGACGTTCTTCGACGGGCAGAAGCTCTCCTTCTATTTAGTCCACATCGTGCCGCTCTACACTGCGCTCCTCGCCGCCTTCATCTACTGGTGCTACTCGACGCGCTTCGTGCCGGCATGGGCGCTCGCGCTCGCGGTCTGCGGCCTGCTCGTCGTCCAGACGGGCGGGATTCTGTATCGCATGAAGCTCGACACCTACCACAAAAGTTACCTGGCGGCCGTCACCTTTTTGAAAGCGAACTCGAACAGCGACACGCAGGTCATGGGGAGCGCGGTGCTGGGTTTCGAGTTCGGGTACGACCGCGTGCTCGACGACGTGCGCTTCGGTTTCAGAACCGGCAAGAGGCCGCATTACCTCGTTATCAACGACGTGTATGAAGATGCGATCAATCATTATCGCGCGGGCGGCGAGGGCGAGGAACTCGCGCGGCACATGAACGATCTGCTGACGCGCGAGTACGAGTTGGTCTATGACGAAAACCTCTACCGGATTTACTTTCGCAGGGGCGCGCTTGGATGCTGCAAGTGAGTAAGCTGACTTTCCTTTGCGCGACGCCGGAGCAAGAAAATTTTTAGGCCGCCGCGCCGCGCCGTGCAGCGAGCCTGACGGGGCTCGAATGACAGGGCGGCGATAGTTAGATAAAGTTGGGCGAGAGGCAAGCAGTGCTTGCGTCCGCAATGTTTAGAGACGAAGAATCAAGCGACGGGAATAAATATGAAACTGAGTGTGTTCGGACTGGGCTACGTGGGTTGCGTGTCGGCGGCGTGCTTTGCGCGCGAGGGGCACGAGGTGGTGGGCGTTGACGTGAACCCGACGAAGGTGGAGATCATCAACGGCGGGCGCAGCCCGATTGTCGAGGCGGGCGTCGGCGATTTGATCGGCGAGATGGTCGCGGCCGGGCGTCTGCGCGCGACGACCGACACGGCCGAAGCGATTCGGAGTTCCGAAGTGTCGCTCGTCTGCGTCGGCACGCCGAGCAACGCGAACGGCAGCCTCGATCTCAAGTACGTGCGGCGCGTGTGCGAAGAGATCGGGCGGGAGTTGAAGACGAAGGGCGCGCGGCACACGGTCGTCATACGCTCGACAATGCTTCCGGGGACGATTGAAACGGTCGTCGTGCCGACGCTCGAAGCGCACTCGGGCAAAACGGCGGGGCGCGATTTCGGCGTCTGCATCAACCCGGAATTTTTGCGCGAGGGCACGTCGCTCAAAGATTTCTACGCGCCGCCCTTCACTTTGATCGGCGCGGACGAAGAGGAAGTGGCGGCCGCCGTGCGCGAGCTTTACGCGCGGATCGATGCGCCGCTCTACGTGATTGGCGTTCGTGCCGCCGAGATGGTCAAGTATACCTGCAACTGTTTCCACGCGCTCAAGGTCAGTTTCGCCAACGAGGTCGGGAACATCTGCAAGGAACTCGACATCGACAGCCACGAGGTGATGCGCGTCTTTTGTCAGGACACGAAGTTGAACTTGTCGCCCTATTACCTGAAACCCGGCTTCGCCTTCGGCGGCTCGTGCCTGCCCAAAGACTTGCGCGCGATCACTTACAAGGCGAAGGAGTTGGACGTTGAAGTGCCCGTTCTCGCGTCGGTGCTCGCAAGCAACCGGCGGCAGATCGAGCACGCGCTGGAGATGATTCTGGCGACCGGAAAGAAGCGCATAGGCGTGCTCGGCTTCTCGTTCAAGGCGGGGACGGACGACCTGCGCGAGTCGCCGATGGTGACGCTCATCGAGTCGCTCATCGGGAAGGGAATGCAACTCGCCATCTACGACCGCGACGTGTCGCTCGCACGCCTCTTCGGCGCGAACAAGGAATACATCGAGCGCGAGATACCGCACATCTCGCAACTCATGCGCGACCGAATCGACGAAGTTCTGGAAGCCTCCGACGTGCTCGTCATCGGCAACAAGGCGGAAGAGTTTCGCGAGATCGAAACGAAGTTGCGCCCGGAGCAGATCGTGATCGATCTCGTGCGTTTGTTTGAAAACCGCGTCACAGACGGCACGTATCAGGGCATCTGCTGGTAGCCGCGCGTTCTCTCTCGTTCGGCGTCGGCCGTTCCCGCCCTCTCTCTCTTTAAGAGCATGAACCATCTCGCGACCGCCCCGACCCACGCGCTGCCCGGAACGTGGAAGAGGCGCGCGCGGCGTCTGATACGTTTGCTGGTTGCGCTTCTCGTCGCGTGGCCTGTCTGCGCGTGGGTGGCCGCGCGCGCGCTCGTCGTGCGCGATGAGTTGCCGCGTGCGGATGCAATCGTCGTCTTGAGCGGCGCGAGCGAATACGTCGAGCGGACGCGATACGCCGCGGAACTCTGGCGGCGCGGCCTCGCCCCGAAGATCGTTTTGACGAACGACAACCTGCGCGGCGGTTGGAACAGCGAACAGCAGCGCAACCCCTACTTCGTGGAACGCGCGGCGGAAGAACTGCGGCGTGCGGGCGTGCCCGACGCGCAAATAGAAGCGTTGCCGGAGCCGGTGGCAAGCACTTATGATGAGGCCGTCAGGCTGCGCGCGTATGCGTCGGAGCGGGGCGTTGCATCCGTCGTTGTCGTCACGTCGGCCTATCATTCGCGCCGCGCGGCGTGGACGATGCGCCGCGTGTTTCGCGACAGCAGCGGCGTGCGCGTCCGCATCGCGCCGGTCGAGGCGGGCGCACAGACGCCGGCCGCCGCGAAGTGGTGGTTGTCCGCGCGCGGGTGGCGAAGCGTCGCGCCGGAGTATCCCAAACTCGTCTATTACTGGCTTCGCTACAGTTGAGCGCGCGAGA
>DASVPS010000267.1:0-2917 GCA_036389555.1 Pyrinomonadaceae bacterium | reverse complement strand
CGCGCCGACGGCCGCCGCGAAGTTGCCGTCGGACGCGCCGCCGACGCTCGCCTCGCCCAACTCGAAGTCCAGAACGGAGGCGATGCGCCGCGCGTGTTCATAGAGCGCGCCGACCGCCTCGTTCCTTTCAAGCGGCGGGCGATTGATGCCGCCCTCCACCGAGAGACGTACGCGCTCGTCGAACGGGCGCAAATTCAGGAGCGTCTCTTCCAGCCGCAGCGCGTCGGCCATCGTGCTGAAACGCACGTCAACTTCCGTCGCGGCTTCGGCGGCAACGACGTTGGAGCGCGTGCCGCCCGACACAACGCCGGCGTTGATCGTCACGCCGCGCGCCGCATCGTTGAAGGTATGCAGCCGCTCGATCTGTCGCGCGATCTCCAGAATCGCGCTCGCGCCCTTCTCCGGGTCAAGCCCGGCGTGCGCGGCGCGCCCCTGTGCGCGCACCGTGTATGAACTCGTCCCCTTGCGCGCGGTCTTCGCGCGCCCGCCCGGCGCGGAGGGTTCAAACACGAGTACACGCGCCGCGCGTCGCGCCTCCGCTTCCACGAGCGCGCGACCGCTCTGGCTCCCCACCTCCTCGTCGCACGTCAGCAGGATGACGACAGGGTTCGACGGGCGCAAGCCGAGCGTCGCACACGCGCGCAACGATTCGAGCGCGAGCGCGCAATTGGCCTTCATGTCGAAGATGCCGGGGCCGTAGACGCGCCCTCCCTCCTCGCGCCACGGCCGCGAGACAATCGAGCCGCGCGGGTGAACCGTATCCGTGTGCCCCAGAATGAGCGTCGTCGGCGCATCCCCGTTTCGGTCGCCGAAGGCGCTGATCAACAAGTGCGCGCCGTACACCGCGTCAGACTCAAGCGTGACTTCCGTTTCAACTCCGAGGCCGCGCGCGACCTCCGCAAGCAGCGAGACGACCGCAGCGTTGCCTTCCAGATCACCCGACGGAGATTCAATTTCAACCAGCTCACGCATGAACGACAACACTTCGCCCTCGCGCCCCGCGAAATATTCTCCGAGCACGTTCGCCTCGCTATGTTTCAACTCAAACGGCATATTTTCTCGTTAGCCTTCCGCGCCGAAGTACGCACTCCCGCGCTCAATCCGCCGTGTAACTCTCTTTTCTCACCGTCAGCGCGTCAATCCTTTTCTGTTTGATCTCAAAGCCGATGCCGGGGGCGGCGGGGGCGGCAATCGTGCCGCGCGCCGAGACCGTGACGGGCGGCTCGATGATCTCCTCTTCCCAGTAGCGCGCGCTCGCAGAGACATCGCCGGGCAGCGTGAAGCCCGCGAGCGTCGCCATCGCGATGTTGTGCGCGCGCCCGATGCCTGACTCAAGCATCCCGCCGCACCAGACCGGCACGTTCTTCTCCCGACACACGCGCTCGACCATTTGCGCCTCTGCATGCCCGCCGACGCGCCCCAGTTTCACGTTGACGATGCGACACGCGCCCATCTCAATTGCTTTGCGCGCGTCCTCGCTCGAACGAACGGATTCGTCCAGACAGACGGGCGTCCGTGTCTGTTCCTGCAAACGCGCGTGGTCAAACATGTCGTCGTAGGCCAGAGGTTGCTCGACCATCATCAAGTCATATTCGTCCATCTGCCGGAACAGCGGCGCGTCGGCGAGCGTGTAGGCCGAGTTGGCGTCAACCATCAATTGTATGCCGGGAAACTCGGCGCGCACGCGCTCGACGATGGCCGAGTCCCAGCCCGGCTTAATCTTGATCTTGATGCGCTGGTAGCCTGCGGCGAGTTCGCGCCCGATCTTATCCATCAACGCTTCGGGCGTCTCCTGAATGCCGATGGAGACGCCGCAAGCGATCTCTGCGCGCTCGCCGCCGAGCAATTGCCAGAGCGGCACACCGGCACGGCGCGCTTCGATGTCCCAACAGGCCGTCTCAATCGCGGCCTTCGCCATGCGATTGCCACGCACAGGGCGCATCAGAGAGGACACAGCCGATGCGTGTTCGACTCCGCGCCCGACGGTCATCGGCGCGAGGTAGTTTTTGATCACAGCCCAAGCGCTCTCCGTCCATTCCTCGCTGTAGAAAGGCCCTTCGCCGGCCGTGCATTCGCCCCAGCCTTCCGTGCCTTCCGTATCGAGCGCGCGCACGAGCAGGATGCGGCGCTCGGTGGTGCGTCCGAAACTGGTCTCAAAAAAATGGATGAGCGGCAGATGAATTTCACGCAGTTCGATTGATGCGATCTTCACACGGGGACTCCTTCGTTGAACCATTATGGACGGATTCCGCCGCCTTTGCCAACACCGACGCGCGAAAAGAAAAAGACGGCTGCATCGGCCGTCTCGCGTTCCTTGAAATTGAAGTTTGAAATGTGGGTTGCCGTCGGCTCACTATGCTGCGCTCACGCGGGCTTGGAAGATCACTATTGCAACGTCTACGCGGAAACTTGATCCGAGGTGATGTCCGGCCCCAGGTTCTCCGTCGTCGCTTCGTCTTCCCCGGCGAGTGCGGCGTGGAGCGTGTGCCAGGAGAGGCTCGCGCATTTGACGCGCGCGGGAAACTCGCGCACGCCCGCGAAGATCGTCAGGCGGCCGAGGTTGTTCGGCGTCGTCTCTTCGTCCAGTTCGCCCGTCACCATCCGGTGAAACTCGTTGAAGAGCGCCTCGACTTCCTCGCGCGTCTTGCCCTTCACGCTCTGCGTCATCATGCTGGCCGACGCCTTCGAGATGGCGCAGCCCGAGCCTTCGAAGCTCACGTCCGCGATGCGGTCGTCTTCAAATTGCATGTAGACGGTCAGTTGGTCGCCGCAGAGCGGGTTGAAGCCGTCGGCATGGCGGTTGGCCGTCTCCAACTTTTTAAAGTTGCGCGGCTTCTTGTTATGGTCAAGGATGACCTGCTGATAGAGTTCGCTCAGTTCAGACATGGTAAATGGTGAATGGTAAACGGTGAATGGG
>DASVPS010000266.1:0-4985 GCA_036389555.1 Pyrinomonadaceae bacterium | reverse complement strand
TGAGGATGAGAAAGAGCGTGCGCAACTCTGTCAACTGATCCGAGATGGAGAAACTGCTGAAGCCGAGTTCATTCAGACGCCTCTGCACGTCGGGCAACACGTCCGGATCGGTCACGCGCACAATAGCCATCGCGTAGCCTTCCGTCTCGTTCTCCTTGACCAAACCGCTCTCTCGCGCCAGCCGAAACGCCACCTCGCTGATCGAGTTGCGATACCTGTCGCCCCACGCGCGCGCCGCCGGCAAAGGGATGTAGATGCTTGAGACGGGCATCATGCCGCGAAACTGCCGCCCACCCTGCGCCCCGCCCTCGACCTCCGTCTTCAACACGCCGACGATGCGAAACGTCCGCACCGCCAGCGCACTTGCACGCTCCTCTTCAGGCGCAGCGTCTTCCAGCGGCAGCCCGAAGAAGGTCAAGCCTTCAGCGTCCTCGCCCCGCTCATCTTCAGTCTGCGCGCCCGCCGTCGCTGGAGCGCCCGCTTCATCCTTCGCGCTCGCACCCTTTTTCTCGCCCGTCGCTTCCCCGTCGTCCGCACGCTCCGCTTGCGCTCCGCCCGGCGCGAGCAGTTCCAACGTCTGACCGACGGCATCTTCAGCCTTGTCGAAACCGAAGCTGCGCAAAAACGATTCGTCAACCACCGCCTCGTCCGCTTCCGGCGAACTGATCATCCGCCCCGCGAGATAAGTCTTGAACCGCGTCGCCCCGTTCGGCACGAGCGCACCGCCGACCTGTCTGAGCAACGCACGTTTATTGGCGCGCACGTAAGTCGTCAAATCTATGTTCGGTTCGACCGAGGCGACGCCCGGCAGCCCTGCGATCTCTGCGAGCGCGGCTTCGGTCAACATGCGCTCCGGCGTTTTGCCCGACGGATTGTTCCTATCTCTACGCCCGCGCCGCTCCCGCCCCTCGCGCGCGCCCTCTTTGTCCCCCATCGCCGACGAGACGAGGCCGACGAGGCTCCGCCCGCTCACAGTGATCTCACTGAACAGATCGAGGTCGCGGAAACGCTGCACCGCATTGCGCTGCAAACCCAGCCCGAACGACATCATCGTCACGATCATCGAGACGCCCACGATGACGCCGAGCGTCGTTAGTCCCGCGCGCAGGGGCGCCTCGCGCAGATTGCGCAGGGCGAGCCGGAGAATGTCTGGAAACTTCATAGAAGGTAGCTTCGAGTTTCAGGTCGGATAGGTTTCAAGTTTCGGGTTTCAAGTTAAAGACTGTAGAACTTTTCAGTCCTGAAACTTGAAACTTAAAACCTGAAATCTAATTGAGCCTCGCCAGTTGTAATTGTATCTGCTTTAACTGTTCTGTGACGCGCTCGGCGTCGGGCGGGTTGCGCGTGCCTGTGAGATAGGCTTGCACGTCAACGATGGCCTCGGAGTAGCGGCCGAGTTGCGCGAGCAGCGCGCCGCGGTCGCGCCGCTCCTCCAGCGCATTGGGCGCGACGAGCAAGATGCGTTCGATGATGGAGAGCGCGCGACGATAGAGTCCGGCCTGCGCATAGATGCCTTTCAGGTTGCGCAGCAGGCGTGCGAGAATTTCGCGCGTCGCGACGGGTTGCAGGTGGGCGTCGGTGAGCGGCGCTTGCCCGCCGTAGATGGTGTCGAGCCGCTCCCGGCAATCGTCCGCGTCAACCACCTTGCCGTTGAAGGGGTCAACCAGCGACGATTGGCCGTCCGCCGCTTCCGCGCGCACGATGAAGTGGCCGGGCAGCCCTATGCCCTCGACGCGCAGGCCGGCGCGCCGCCCGACTTCCATGTAAACCAGCGAGAGCGTGATCGGAATCCCGGTGCGCCGGTCGAGCACGTCGGACAACAGGCTATTGCGCGGGTCGTAGTAATCACTCTGATTGCCCGCGAAGCCCAACTCTTCAAAGAGAAATTTATTGAGCGCGCCGACCGCGTTCGCGTCTCCCGCCTGCGCGATGCGCTCACGCGCCGTCAGTCCCAACTCGTAGAGCAGCGCGCGATAATGTTCGACATCCAACCCCGGCCGCTCCTCGGCCGCCACCAGGAGCGCCGCATGCGCCAGCTCAACCGACGCCTCCGGCTGCGCCACCAACTGCGCGAAACGCCGACGCGCCTCCACCATCAACAATTTACCTTGAGGAGTCATAGAAGAATTGCGGATTTCGGATTGCGGAATGCGGATTGGAAAACCAGATGCCGCTCACCAATCCGCGTTGCTTTTCAATCCGCATTCCACAATCCGAAATCCGCATTACTGAAAGACGTGTCTCACGGCGTCGTCCGTCCAATCGGCGAGACTGTGCGTGACAACGTCCGCTCCGGCGGCGCGCAGGGCGGCCTCGCTGACGGTGTTCGTCACGCCGAGCGTGCGCATGCCGGCGATGCGGGCGGCTTCGATGCCGGGCGGCGCGTCTTCGATGACGAGACATTCGGCGGGCGCTATCGCGGGCTGCCCGGCGGCTCTCCGCGCCTCGTTCAATTTTTCGAGCGCGCGATTGACGCAGGCCGGGTCGGGCTTGCACGCGCTCACGTCCTCGGCGCTGACGACGACGGCGAAAGCCTTGTCCAATCCCGCGCGTTCGAGGACGTATTCGATGCTCGCGCGCCGCGCCATGCTGACGACGGCGAGCGGATAACTACGCGCGAGCGACTTGATGAACGTCACGACGCCGGGGAATAAAGGCAACTCCTCGGCGATCAATTCGCGGTGCAGCTTCGTCCATTCCGAGAGGATGCGTTCCAGCAGCCCGCCGGCGTCCTCGCGCCCGGCACATGCGAGAGCGGCGCGGAAAAACGTCACATCGTCCATGCCGAGCGAGTTGTAGTAATCCTCTTCGGTGAGCGTGATGTCCTCGGCCTTGAGCGCGGCCTGCGCGGCCTTGAGTTGCAGCGGCTCGTCGTCTATGACGATGCCGTTGAAGTCGAAAAGAATTGCTTTGATCATGCGTCTGAAAACTCGTGCGCGAGGATGAACTCTCGCTCCCGCCTCCGACACTCGAACGTTCGATAAACGAAATTTGAGATGCGACTATTGCCCGACCAAGATACGACGCTTCACGTCAAACTCCAAAATCCGCCCCCGCCTTTCGCCGTCGCGCCTTGCACAGACCGTTCAGGCCGCCGGCAGTTTGCCGTCCTCGCTCGCGACCGGTTGCGCTTTCGCGTTCGTGATCAGCGTTTTTTGTTCGGCGAAGAGCAACGGCAGGCGTTCGCTTTCGAGCACGTCCAGGCGGCGCAGGACTTCCGAGATGGCGAGTTCGTTCTTCAGGTTGATCTTGAAATCGAGGTCGGCGCGCAGGCGTTCCTTCTCCGCCTGTCGGTTTTGCGACATCATGATGATCGGCGCTTGCACGCCCGCGACGACGCCGAGCAGCAGGCCGAGCAACTCGTAAGGAAACGGATCGAGCCGCGTGCTCAAGACGGTGTTCAGGAACACCCAGACGACCAAAAAGATCGCCGAGTAGGTGATGAACTTCCAACTGCCGCCGAACGCGGCGAGCGAGTCGGCCACGTGATCAGCCCACGTCAGGCGCGCCTCCGCCTCCTCGTTGACATTGCGCGAGACGCGCTGGCGCAGCAGTTCGTCTGTGCGCCGCAGGCGCTCCGAGATCGCGCTGACCATCTCCAGCGCCACGTCCGGGTTGCCGCGCACGAACCGCAGGAAATCTTCGCGCGAGAGGACGGCCAGACACGCCTGTTCGACGACGGCGGCGTTGGCCGAACGCGGCTTGCCGTCGATGATCGCCATCTCGCCGAAGAAGTCTCCGTCGCCGAGTTCGGCGAGCGTCACGTTGTCGCCGTCGCCGTCGTGGATGTAGATGCGCACCTGCCCGCCTTCAATCAGGTACATGGCGTCGCCCGGATCGCCCACCTTGAACAGCAGCGTCCCCGTCGCCACCTCACGCACCGACATCAACCCGCGCAACGTCTGCGCCGCACGGTCGTCCAGCGACGCAAACAGCGGCACGGAACGCACCGACTCAATCGTCATCACCTGAGAAACATCGGCCATGGTTCTTACCTCCGAGGGGGTGAAGTGATGAGTGATGAGTGATGAGTGATGAGTAAAAACCACAACCTTGCCTTTTACTCATCACTCATCACTCATGACTCATCACTTCTACTTTTCCATCTTTCATCTGAATGGTGCGGTCGGCGAATTGGTCTGCGAGGTCGCGGTCGTGTGTGACCATGATGACGGTGAGCCGGTCGCCCGTGACCATCTCCCTGAGGAGCGAGAGCAGTTCGCGGGCGCGGGTCGAGTCGAGGTTGCCGGTCGGCTCGTCTGCGAGCAGCACGCGCGGCCGGTTGGCGAGCGCACGCGCGATGGCGACGCGCTGTTGCTCGCCGCCCGACAATTCGGCGGGACGATGATCGGCGCGCTCGCCAAGCCCGACGCGCTCCAGCAGTTCGCCCGCGCGCCTCTCTCTGTCGCGCCCGGCGAGACCGCCGAAGGCGAGCGCGAGTTCAACGTTTTCGGCGGCGGTCATCGTCATGATGAGGTTGAAATTCTGAAAGATCATCCCGACCGAACGCCGCCGGTAGCGCGCCATCTCGCGCTTCGTGAACGGCGCGAGCGAGCGGCCGTCGAAGATCACCTCGCCCGCGGTCGGCCGATCCAGCCCGCCGATCAAATTCAGCAGTGTTGACTTGCCCGACCCGGAAGTGCCGAGCAGAGCCACAAACTCGCCTTCCCCGACCGCGACCGACACGCGATCCAGCGCCACGACCGTCGTCGTGCCCATCCGGTAATGCTTTGAAACTTCATGCGTCTCGATCAGAGAGTGGTTCATGCGTGCGTCGCTTCATCGTCGTTGGTCAATGGTCAGTCGCAAGCCGTGATCGCGCATGCTACTCGAAATTCGATTGAACTGCTGCCCACGCACAACTGACCTTTGACCAACGACCAATCGAAAAGCCGTCGCGTGCAAATAACACGCGGCGGCTTTTGAGTTCAAGTCCATGAAGGGAAATTTTCCCTCATACCTCTTTGTATTCCGAATCCACGTCT
>DASVPS010000265.1:0-5873 GCA_036389555.1 Pyrinomonadaceae bacterium | reverse complement strand
AACGCGAAGCCGAAGGACTCGCCGCGCGCTGCTTCCAACACGAGACCGACCACTGCGACGGCCTCCTCTTCATCAACCGTCTCACGCCGCTCAAGCGCAACATGGTCGTGAAGCGTTTCCAGAAGTTGAAATCGTGGCGCGCTTGAGAGCAAACGGTGTCGGGCGCGGCAAACGCCCGCGTCGTAAATGTTATTGACGTTCCTCCGGCGCGGGAATATCGTAACGCCGTTTCATCCTCGCTTGCCGCTTGACGAGCAACAGTCCTGAACTCGTCAACTTCGGTGAACGCCAAACTATCCGGCCGCAAGTTGGTCGTTCAACCGCTCCTCAAAACATCAAGTCTTCCGCCTACAGGCTCGCGGCCGTCCCCTGAATAAAGACGAACTGTTGCCGGCATGGTCGCTCGTCCACACAACGCACAAGGAGACGGAACATGTTCAAGCTCAAGATCGTGGTGCTCGTGTCGTTCACGCTCTTCATTTTCGCATGCAAATATATCACTAACCCGGGGAACGGCAACCCCGCCCCCACCGCCCCGCCCCCGGTTCAGCAGGAAGCGGGACAAGGGTGGACGGTTGAAGATCGGCGCACGTTCTATCACACGAGCCAGGGGACACGGATCGTTCCTTACAGTTGGTTTCTAGCGTTGGAAGAGGCCGGGTTCTCCCGGCAACCGTTCCTGACCGATGCGACGGCCGAACGATATAATCTGATTCCCGACCCGGACACCACGAACAACCCAGACCGCTTGCCCGTCGGGCTGGTCAAAGACATCTCGCCGGACGGCGAGTTCATCAGCGTCACCTGCGCGGCTTGCCACACGGGGCAGATCAGCTTCAACGGCGTGAAGCTGCGTATTGACGGCGGCCCCTCAATGAATAACCTGAATGGCTTCTTTAAAGAGATGTTCGACGGCATCCTGAGAACCTCGATCAACATTGCCAAGTTCGAGCGCTTCGCGCAGAAAGTTCTCGGCGAGAAGAATAGTTTCGGCGAGAGGAAACGTCTGCGAGAAGAGATGGCGAAGTCGCTCGTGTCCACTTTTGCCAAAGTCTTGCAGGGTAAGCTCAAACACCTCTATCCCACCGAAGAAGGCTTTGGCCGGTTGGATGCGCTCGGCCGGGGCGGCAATCTGGTGCTGGCGACGGCCATCGGGGATGAACGTAACCTCGTCGTCGGCAATGCACCCGTCAGCTTCCCGCATCTATGGGGCACGCCTTTCTTCGACTGGGTGCAGTGGAACGGATCGATTCAGCAGCCCATGGCGCGCAACATCGGCGAGGCGCTCGGCGTGAATACCCCGATCACGCTCAAAGGTGATACGGCGGACATTTTCAAGAGCGCCGTCAAGGTCGAGAATTTGCATCTGCTGGAACAACTGTTGCAGAAGCTTCAGCCGCCGCGCTGGCCTGAGGAACTCTTGGGGCAGATCGACCGGGGCAAAGCGGCCACGGGTGAGGCGCTCTACCGGCAACACTGCGCCGCGTGTCATGAAAGTACATCGATCCCGCCGAGCGAACCCGGCGGCCTCACACTCCTGCGCATCAACATGTACTCGCTCGACGAGATCGGCACTGACCCGAACGACGCCGTCAACTTCAACAAACGCACCGCACGCACCGGCCAACTCAGTAAGCCGCCGATCAATCTGCCGCCCATCATGACGGCGGCCGACGCGCTTCAGGCGGTCTCGACGCAAGTAGCCAGACGGAAGTACGACGAACTGCAAATCCCCGCCGACAAGCGACCTGAAATGGACGGATTTCGCCCCAACCTGATCCGCGCGCCCCTCGGCTATCGCGCGCGGAACATGGACGGCATCTGGGCGACCGCGCCTTACCTGCACAATAATTCCGTCCCCAACCTGTATCAACTTTTGCTGCCGGCGGACAAAAGGGATGCGAGGTTCTTCGTCGGCAATCTCGAATATGATCCGAAGGCCGTCGGCTTCCAGACCGGCCAGTCGCCCGGCGCATTCGAGTTCCGCACCAACGTCAGCGGCAATTCAAACGCCGGCCATGAGTTTCGCGACGGAGCGCGCGGCAGGGGCGTCATCGGGCCTTTGCTCACAGACGACGAGCGATGGGCGATCATCGAATATCTGAAGACGCGATAGGTTGTTTGCGGGAACATTCGGCGGCCGGTTTTGCGCGTCGCGGTTAAGAGCCGCCGCCCGTTGAATTCGGCGACACAGGGTGACGCTTCAGCGCGCAGGACGTGCGCGGCGAGTGGTACGAACGCGCAGCCGAAGGACTCGCCGCGCGCTGCTTCCAACACGAGACCGACCACTGCGACGGCCTCCTCTTCATCAACCGTCTCACGCCGCTCAAGCGCAACATGGTCGTGAAGCGTTTCCAGAAGTTGAAGAAGTGGGATTAACCGCCCTGTTTTCTGATCGCTTCTGACCTCAGCCGGTTATCCGCTTATACGGTTTTGCCTCGAAAGCGTGTGCCGCCGGAACTCGCCCGCCCCTCGCATCCTCAGCATGAAATTTCGTTGCATGTTGCTCCCGGACGTGAGTAAGATGCGCCGGGTTCAGTAATCGAGCCTCTTCACAAACCCCCGCCGGTTCCCGGCGGCTACCCAACTCGAAAAGACAATTTCCCCCTCACCGGCTACGCAACCCTCGGCCTTGCGCGGCGCTTCGCCCCCTTTTGTCTGCGCCCCGCGGCCTTCACCCACCGGAGACCTGACAATATGAACCTAAGAATCAAGTTCTTCTGCGGCGCGCTGGCGCTCGTGCTTATCGTCCTATGCTTCGACCATTCAAGGGTCGTCAACTCTCAGACCGTTTTCACAGAAGACTTCGAGGCCGGCGGCAAGACCTCTTACGCCGCCGCCACCGTGCAACTCACTTCCGGCCAGTGGTACTTGGACGACGCCCTGACAGGCAATCTCTCTACCGACCGCAAGACCGGCTCTTACTCAGCACGCATCCGCAACGTCGGCGCGGTGCAAATGAACTTCAACACCTCCACAGCCGGCACGGTCTCTGTCCAGCATGCCGTCTACGGCACTGACGCGGCGAGCAGTTGGGCGCTCTACAAATCAACGAATAACGGCGGGGCGTGGACGCAAGTCGGCGCGACCGTCAACACCTCCTCCACGTCGCTCGCGACCGCCGCCTTCACGGTCAATTCGGCGGTCGCCGTGCGGTTCAAGGTGGTCAAACTCTCTGGTGGGACGAATCGCGTGAACATCGATAACATCTCCATTACGAGCTACGCGACGCCCACACCCACCCCTACGCCGTCATCGAGCGAGCACCTGACGATGGGCAACCCATCGAACGCCACGACGGACGTGAACCAGCCAACGAATTACCTGATGGAGAAGCCGCAGTATGCGCTTTCATACCACCGCGACAACGGGCGCGCGAACTGGGTGAGCTGGCACCTCGACAGCACCTGGATGGGCAGTGCGCCGCGACAGGACGACTTCCGCAGCGACACGACCCTGCCCGCCGGGTGGTACCGGGTGACGGGGACGGACTACGTCGGGTCGGGCTTCGACCGCGGCCACTACTGCCCCTCGGCCGACCGTACGAGCACGGTGGCAAACAACTCTGCGACCTTCCTGATGACGAACATGATGCCGCAGTCGCCGGACAACAATCAGGGGCCGTGGGCGGATTTGGAGGACTACTCGCGCACGCTCGTCAACGCGGGCAACGAGTTGCATATCATCATGGGTGGCGCGGGGCAGGGCGGCACAGGCTCGAACGGCGGCGTTACGATGACCATTGCGAGCGGCCACGTGCAAGTACCTGCGGAGACGTGGAAAGTCATCCTCGTGCAGCCGCAGGGGACGAATGACGTGGCGCGGGTGACGACCTCGACGCGCGTCATCGCCGTCCGTATGCCGAACACGCAGGGCATCAGGTCGAACACCTGGCAGCAGTATCGAGTGAGCGTGGACGAGGTGGAGCAACTGACGGGCTACGACTTCTTCTCGAACGTGCCCTCAAGCATCCAGGCGGTCGTCGAGTCGGTAGTCGACAACCTGTAAGGCGGAGCATGAAGCGGGGCGGCCTGTTCGCATGCGCGTGCGAGCCGCCCCGTTCTGTGGTGAAAACTAAAGGGAGTGAAGGATGAAGAATGATGAAGAGATATGTAGAGAACTGCGCGAGGCCACGCAGGGGCTACTTTTCATGAGCGAATCGGACTACCCGTTTGAAGTCGTCAGGTGGGAAGGAGTCGAAGAGGTGTCGCAGGAGTATCTGCGTAGAGTCGCCGGGGTTGACCGTGCATCTCCGGTTGAGGAGCAAACGGTCGCGTACTTCTTTCGCATGGCGGCGGGCGAGCAGGAGTGGAAAGGCGCGTCCGAACTCGCATCGGCGAAGAAGTATCAGACGTTGGTGCGCCTGCTCGAAGAAAACCTCAAGGATGTGAGAGTCTACCGTGTGGGTGCTGTAAACATCAGCGTTTATGTGGTCGGCACGAGCGACGAAGGGAACTGGCTGGGGGTCTCAACTCGTCTTGTCGAAACGTGATTACTCTCGCCTTCGAGCGCAAGGGCTTACGCAAGGCCGGGCTTATTCAGAAGTGTAAGAAGTGGGAGTAGTTTTCAGGCCGCGCGCAACGCTTCAACGATCATCCGGTCGCCCGCCGTCGCGCGGGTGCTCGCGGCGATATTGACGCACGAACGCCCAGACGGCGACGGCACAGATGGCGAGAAAGAAGATCATCGCGCCGCCGATGACGAACAGTTCCGTGGCTTCCGCTTTCATTCTTTAGTCGCCCCCGCGACGAATCCGTTTTCTCATCTACAAACTCTAGGCTGCGGGCTGCTGCTGCGACAGGCAGTGGAGCGTGCCCATGCCCCAGACGAGCGACTCGGCCTGAATCGGAATCACGCGGCGCGCGGGCGAGAGGCTTTGCAAGATGTCTGCGGCGCGCGTGTCGTTCGGATGGCCGAAGACCGGCAGGAGCAAGACGTTGTTCGCGATGTAAAAGTTTGCGTAGGAAGCGGGCAGGCGGTCTTCGCGTCCGCCGACGAGGCCGGGCATCGGGAGCGTGTGGACATTGTAGGCCGCGCCGCGCGCGTCGGTCGCGTGCAGGAGTCGCTGGTGGTTGTCGCGGAGCAATTCGTAGTTGGGGTCGCCCGGGTCGTCTTCGACGGCGCAGACGATTGTTGACGGCGCGACGAAACGCGCGATGTCGTCAATGTGGCCGTCCGTGTCGTCGCCGACGATGCCCTCGCCGAGCCAGAGAACTTTCTCGACGCCGAGATAATCGCGCAGATACTTTTCCACGCCGCCGCGTTCGAGGTGCGGGTTGCGGTTCGGGTTGAGCAGGCATTGCTCGGTCGTCATCACGACGCCCGCGCCGTCCACTTCAATCGAGCCGCCTTCCAGGACGATGCCCGGCTCGAAGCGCGGCACGCCAAGGACGCTTTCCAATTGCTTCGGGATCGCGTCGTCGCGTTTCAACTCATCGTACTTGTCGCCCCACGCATTGAACACCCAATCGTTGTAGGCGAGTTCGCCGCGGTCGCTGAGGAGAAAGTTCGGGCCGTAGTCACGTATCCACGAATCCACGGTGGGGATGCGATGAAAGCGCACGTTCTCGCGCGCTTCAAACTTGCAGCGCGCGCGCACAGAGGCTTCCGTCGCCTCGTCGTCCACCAGCAGGTTGACAATCTCGTGCGGCGCGAGCGCGGCCATGATCTCCAGATAGGTTTCTTCAACCTGCGGCACGCGCTCCGGCCACGTCAGCGGGTCTTTCGGCCACGCCAGCCACGTCGCGGCGTGCCTGTGCCATTCGGGCGGCATGCGAAAGCCGAGTTGGGCGGGGGTCTTCTGCTTGCTCATCTGTTTCGATAGCTGCCCGGCGGTTACCTGACGCCTGCTCGACGGCTATTTGTTTGTCGAC
>DASVPS010000264.1:0-3360 GCA_036389555.1 Pyrinomonadaceae bacterium | reverse complement strand
TTCGATGCCGCGCCGCAGGAAGTCCGTGTTGGTCACAAACAGATCGTCGCCGACGAGTTGCACGCGCGCGCCGACCTCATCCGTGAGAGTTTTCCAGCCGTCCCAATCGTTCTCCGCCATGCCGTCTTCGATGGAGATGATCGGGTATTGTTCGATCCAGGACTTCCAGTAGGCGACCATCTCGTCGCTCGTCAGTTTTCGCTTGTCGGATTTTTTGAAGACGTAATTCTTGCCGTCGTAAAACTCGCTCGCCGCCGGGTCGAGCGCGAGCAGGATTTCCGTGCCCGCCTTGTAACCGGCCGCCGCGACGGCTTCGAGGATCGTCTCAATCGCCTCTTCGTTCGAGCGGAGATTGGGCGCGAAGCCGCCCTCGTCGCCGACGCCGGTCGCGTAGCCCCGTTTCTTCAAGACGCTTTTCAGCGCGTGGAAGATTTCCGCGCCCGTGCGCAAAGCCTCGGAGAAACTCCCCGCGCCGACGGGCATCACCATGAACTCCTGAAAGTCCACGTTGTTGTCTGCGTGCGCGCCGCCGTTGATGATGTTCATCATCGGGACGGGCAGCGTGCGCGCGTTTGCGCCGCCGAGATAGCGGTAGAGCGGTATCTCCAGATAGGAGGCGGCGGCGCGCGCCGTGGCGAGCGAGACGGCGAGCAGCGCGTTTGCGCCGAGTTTGGCTTTCGTCGGCGTGCCGTCGAGGGCGATGAGCGCGGCGTCAACTTCGGTCTGATCGAGGGCGTCGAAGCCTTCGAGCGCGTCGGCGATTGTCCCGTTGATGTTCTCCACGGCTTTGCGTGTGCCCTTGCCGCCGTAGCGCGTTTTGTCCCCGTCGCGCAGTTCGACGGCCTCGTGCTCGCCCGTCGATGCCCCGGAAGGCACGGCCGCGCGCCCCTGTTCGCCGCCGATCAAAAACACTTCCGCCTCAAGCGTCGGATTGCCGCGCGAATCCAGAATTTCGCGTGCGTGGATCGTCTCGATCAAACTCATAAGTTTGCTTCCCGCCTCTCGCCAGAATTTTGCCGCTGATTTTTAAAGCGCAAATCTATCTCATATTCGTCACAGACAGTCAAAGTAAAAGCGCGCTTCGCACAGAATTGCACGATTTTGCAGACAACTGCGCGACGAAGAAGGTTTATAAAGGATCAGTTAGGGAACGGGTCGGCGGCGACAACAGAGGGGACATGACGGAACGGGACGCGAAAACAACACCTGCGGGGCAGCCCGCGATTCAGGCTGCGGCGACACCCTTGAAGCGACAACGGCCGCTCGCGGGCTTCCTGATCGCCGGGGCGTCGCTCGCGCTACTCTTCGGCATCGCCGCCCTCAAAGGGCGCGTTACTGACGACAACACAGATCGTGAAAGGGGATTAGAGTAATGTCAGCACAAGGATTAGGTACGGCCACGGCCACGGATATTCTCGGTGGCAACACCGGCACGGGCGGACAACCCACCCGGACGGACAAGGCCGAAGAGGTCTTGAAGACCATTGATAATACGACCGTCGAATCGACGGGCATCAGCCTGTTTCATATCTTAACCATCGGCTCCATCGGCGCGTCGCTCGCACTCTTTTTCAGCGGCAACAAGCAGGCGGGGATTTTCGTCGGACTCTGGCCGCCCACGTTTCAAGCTCTGAAATCGGTGGTGGACAAGAGCAACAAGCAGTAATTACAAGCGGGTCACGAGCACGCGGGAACGATCAAGGGATTACGAGCACGGGGGGATGGCGGCGCGGTCAGGCAACTGGCCGCGCCGCTTTTTATGCGCGGCCGATTCATTCTGCGCGCCTTCACGGGTTAAAATACTTTCCACTCCTCCCCACACCGGTCAGCGCGGCGCGCCTCAAGTTGCAGCCCACGGCGGGCACGACAGGGGCGGCCGTTTGTTCGGATAAAGTTTTCACGCGGGAGAGGTTCGAGCGTTAAATGAGATTCTTCGCCAAGCCCATCGCCATCGCCCTGTCCGCGACGCTCTTCGTCGCGTCCCTTGCTTTCGACCCGGCCGCGCGCGCGCAGACGCCCGCGCCTTCGTCGCCGCCGCCAACGCAGGCACAACCGCAAACGCCGCCGCCTCCCCAGACGCCGACGCCCACACCTGCGCCCTCGCCGTCGCCCACCGCTGCTCCGGCGGCCGACGCGCAGGACGACGAGGTCGAACAGGTCGAAACCAACGTCGTCAACGTCATCTTCAACGTCGTGGACAAGAATCGTCGCTTCATCACGACGCTACGGCAGGAGGACGTGCGCATCTTCGAGAACAACGAGCCGCAAACGATCTCCATCTTCGAGCGCGAGACGAACCAGCCACTCTCGCTCGCCATTCTGATTGACACCAGCAGCTCGCAGGCCAGAACGCTCTCCGACGAACAGGAAGCCGCGCACGCTTTCATAGACTCCGTGATCCGCCCCGGCAGGGACAAGGCCGCCGTCGTCTCCTTCACCGGCGACGCCACCATCGAACAGGATTTGACCGGCGACCGCGCCAGTTTGCACGCCGCCATTAACCGTCTGGAAATCCCCGAGCCTGCGACGAAGGACGAAATCTTCCTCTACGATCAGACCGAGAAAGAGATCGCACGCACCGGCGTTGACAACAACCATCCGGGGCTGAGAGGTTCGACCGCCATCTGGGACGCCGTCTGGGCGACGGCCACGGACATGCTCTCGCAGACGCCCGAACGCACGCGCCGCGCCATCATACTGCTCTCGGACGGCGCAGACACGACGAGCCGTCTGAAGAAAGAGGCGGCGATTGAGGCGGTCGTCGCGGCGAACGCCGTCGTCTACGCCATCGGCATCGGCGACGACGATTTTGACGAAGACGCGCTCAAGAAAATCTCCGAGCGCACGGGCGGCCGCGCCTTCATCCCCGAAGACGAGATCGACCTGAACGCCGCCTTCGGGCAGATTCAACAGGAATTGCGCACGCAATATCTCATCTCCTATTCGCCCACCAATCAGGCGCGCGACAACACGTTTCGCCAGATCAGGATCGAACTCGTCAACCCCGAACTGCGCAAGCAAAAGTTGAAACTCACCTACCGCAACGGCTACTTCGCGCGCCCGCCCGCCGCCGCGCGCGTGCGTGTGGAGCGGCCGCCGAAGGCGCGGCTCGCGCGCCCGCGCCGCCCGCCGAAGAAGAGATGATGAGCGCCGCTGAACATGCGCCTCAGGCGCGCCGTTAAATCCGAAATTATGGAAGTAAAATACGCGCTCTCGCGAGCGCGTCCGAACCGCTTAACTTTTGCGTTCCGCGGTGCGTATATATACAATCGGCCGAGTTCGTCACCCTTCGTCAAATTGCCGAAAGCACGGCTTCGCTCCGCTCCTCAGCGACACCGTTCGACGACTTCTCTCTCGCTC
>DASVPS010000263.1:0-25928 GCA_036389555.1 Pyrinomonadaceae bacterium | reverse complement strand
GGCTACGTCAAAGCACCTTACCTCGACATGGCGCTCGGCACGACGACCATTGACGCCATGAAGCGCATCAAGCGCGCGCTCGATCCGAACGGTATCCTGAATCCGGGGAAAATGTTTGTGTAATTAATCCAAGTTGCTAGTTAGCGCGTTGCCAATTCTTTGAAAGCAAAAGAAAATCCCCTCCACTTCGTCGCCAAACGAAAGTAGGAGGGGAGCGGTGATCGATCACACGACCATAATTTATTGCATCATTGATGATTTGCTCAAGCAGAGCGGGCACACCGAAGACGTGCGATGTGAGTTGAGCGACGCGGAAGTTATTACGACGGCACTTGTCGCCGCCCGTTATTTTGGCGGTAATCTTGAGCACAGCCGCTCCTTTCTGCGTGAGACCGGCTTGATGCCGCGCATGCTGAGTCGTTCGCGCCTGAACCGCAGGCTGCATCGCGTGGCTGACCTTGCGCACATGCTTTTTCATCAACTCGGCGCAGTGCTCAAAGAGGCTTCTGTGTCTTCGCGCTACCTGCTGGACTCGTTTCCGGTTGCCGTCTGCGACAACATTCGCATCAGTCGAAGTCGGTTGGTGCGCGGTGAGCAGTTTAGAGGCCGCAGTGCAGCGCATCGCCGCTACTTCTACGGTGTCCGCGTGCAGGTCGTGACGACGGAAGAAGGTATCCCGGTAGAGTTGGCCTTTTTGCCCGGCCACGCCTCGGACGTGCGTGCTTTGGAAGTCTTGCCGCTCTGTCTGCCCACCGGAAGCGAGGTGTTTATGGATAGTGGCTACACCGACTATGGGGCGGAGGATGCAGCGCGGGAGTTCGACGATGTGACCTTCTCGGTGCAGCGCAAGCGCAACTCCAAGCGCGGGGACGAGCCGTGGCGAGCGTATTACAAACAGTTGATGCGCAAGCGCATTGAGACTGTCTTCAGTCAGATTAAGGGAATGTTCCCGCGTCACATTCATGCGACTAGCTTTCGCGGCTTTCTCTTGAAGGTCTCGCTGTTCGTGATCGCCTTTGCTATTGACAAGGCGTTTATCTAGCAACTTGGATTAAATAGTAAATGGTAAATGGAAGAAGACATGTTTTAGTCTATTCACGATTCACGACTTTCATCCATTCACCATTTACCATTTACCATTCACCTTCTTCTCATGCTTGAAGTCAACAATCTCTCCAAAGAATATCCGACGCCGCGGGGCGGGCTGCCGATTTTGTCGGACGTGTCCTTGAGCCTCGGGCGCGGCGATGCGGTTTCGATCATGGGGCCTTCGGGAAGCGGCAAGAGCAGTTTCCTCTACATCGCCGGGGCGCTCGAACCGCCCACATCGGGCACGGTCACGCTCGACGGCGAGAACCCTTTCACGATGCCGGAACGCGAACTCGCCGCGTTTAGAAATCGCCGCATCGGGTTCATCTTTCAAGACCACTGCCTGCTGCCGCAATTGACCGTGCTAGAAAACGTGTTGACGCCGACGCTCGTCTCGACGGCCGCGAAGGGCAAGGGCGACGAGTTGGAGCGGGCGCGCCACTTGCTCGAACAGGTGGGGCTGACGGCGCGCAGCGAGCATCGTCCGGCGGAACTGTCGGGCGGCGAGAAGCAGCGCGTCGCGCTCGCACGCGCGCTCATACGCGAGCCGCTCCTGCTGCTCTGCGATGAGCCGACCGGCAATCTCGATCACGCATCCGCCACCACGGTCGCCGAACTCCTGCTCGAACTACATCGCCGGCAGGAGACGATCCTCGTCGTCGTCACGCACAGCGCCGAACTGGCCGCGAAGTTTCCCGTGCGCTACGAATTGTTGGAACAAAAGCTTGTACGCAGCCAATAGTCGGCAGTCAGTTATCAATGGTCAGTTGTCCCTGGTGAGTTGTCCGTTGCAAGCGGTGCTCCCACAGGTTGCTAAAGATGAAAGCTCAAGCCATTCAACACGGAAACGATTGGCAACCGGCCACGAACAACTGACCACTGACGACTGTCCACGAACAACGGGCAACTGGCAACGAGTAACTGACTACGGACAACTGTCCACGGACATTTCTTTATGACGACCGCCACGCTGCTCAAACGCAATCTCGTTTACTACTGGCGCACGAACGCGGCGGTGGTGTGCGGTGTGGCGATTGCGGTGGCCGTGCTGGCCGGGGCGCTGCTCGTGGGCGACTCGGTGCGCGCCAGTTTGCGCGCACTCGTGTTGGGGCGTCTGGGGCGGACGGCCTATGTCGTCTCGGCGTCGAATTTCTTCCGCGAAGAGTTGGTCGAAGAGTTGCGCGCGCACCCACAGTTCGCGAACGCTTCGTTCGAGGGGGCGTGCCCGCTCGTCGTGTTCGAGGGCGTCGTGATTGAAGAGGCGAGCGGGCGGCGCGGCGGGGGCGTGCAGGTATACGGCGTTGACGAGCGCTTCTGGCAATTTCAAGGGGCGGATGCGGGGCGTCGGAGTTTGGGCGAGCGCGAAGTGCTGTTGAGCGCGGGGCTGGCGTCGGAGTTGGGCGCGCGCGCCGGGGGCGAAGTGTTGCTGCGCGTCGAGAAGCCTTCGGCCATTCCGGTCGAATCGCTCCACGGGCGCAAAGAGGATGTGGGGCGCACGATGCGTCTGACGGTGCGCGAGGTGCTGGCCGCCGAAGACCTCGGCGAGTTCAGTCTGCGTCCACAGCAGGGCGCGGTGCGCGCGGTGTTCGTGCCGCTCAGGCGCGTGCAAAAGGACGCGGAGCAGCAGGGGCGTGTCAACACGATCCTGCTCTCAACCGGTAAAGGGAGCGAGGCTGGAGAGGCGGAAGGAGCGGCGCGTGCGGCGGCGTTGACGAAGATTTTACGAGAGACGTTTACGCTCGCTGACCTGGGCGTCAAAGTGCGCACGCTCGACGCGCCGCACGCGCTGTCGCTCGAAACGGAGAGCGCGGTCGTCGGCGACACGCTCAGGCGGCGGACGGAAGAGGCGGCGCAAAGTCTCGGCCTCGGCTCGTCTGCGATCTATTCGTATCTCGCCAACTCTATCCGCGCGGGCGGGCATGAGATTCCTTACTCGCTCGTCACCGCGATTGATGAGGCGAGCTTCGCGGGATTGCGGCGAGCGGCGAGCGTGCAGCCGGAGTCACAGGTTCGAGAGGCGGCCGCAATGTCCGAGGATCAGAGTCGGCCGATCCTTTTGAACGATTGGGCGGCGCGCGATCTCGGCGCGCGCGTGGGCGATGCGGTGTCGCTCGATTATTACGTGTGGCGCGAAGAGGGGCGGCTGGAGACGCAGACGGCGGAGTTTCGTGTGGCGGGCGTTGTGGCGATGCAGGGCTTGGCGGCGGATCGCGAGTTGACGCCGGAGTATCCGGGCATCAGCGGCACGGAGAGTCTGTCGGATTGGGATCCGCCGTTCCCGCTCGACCTCGCGCGCGTGCGCCCGCAGGACGAAGACTACTGGAAGCAATTCCGCACCACGCCGAAAGCCTTCATCCCCCTCGCGCGCGGGCAGGAACTCTGGCAGACGCGCTACGGCAAACTCACTTCGCTGCGCCTGCACCCTGAAAAAGAAGTCGCGCTCGCGGAGGCGCGCGCGGGCTTCGAGCAGTCCTTGCGCGCGCGCCTCGATCCGCTCGCGGCGAATTTCTCGCTCTACGCAGCGCGCGAAGAAGGACTCCGAGCCTCGCGCGGCGCGACCGACTTCGGCGAGTATTTTCTCTACTTCAGTTTCTTCCTCGTCGTCTCCGCGCTGATGCTCACGGCGCTCTTCTTCAAACTCGGCATCGAGCAACGCCTGCGTGAGATCGGCATCCTGCAAGCCGTCGGGTTTCCCGCCGCAACCTTGCGCGCGCTCTTTCTCGGCGAGGGCTTGCTGCTCGCCGCCGCAGGAAGCGTGCTCGGACTCGCGGGCGCGATTCTCTACGGCGCGTTTGTGATGTACGGGCTGCGTACGTGGTGGGTGGAGGCGGTGGGCACGCGCTCGCTCGCGCTGCACGTCTCGCCCATGTCGCTCGCCTTGGGCGGGGCGGGCGGCATCGTCGCCGCGCTCGCGTGCATCTGGTGGACGCTCGGCACGCTCGCGCCCGTCTCCGTGCGCGAACTGCTGACCGGAACGATTGATCCGACAACACCGCGACGGCGCGCGGGCAAGTTGAGGGGAAAAGTCAGATCGGTGTTTGCTCCGCTCATGCGGCGCGGCGCGTCAGCTTATTTCGTGGCCGCCGTCGCATGTACGACGCTCGGCGTGGCGCTGCTGGTGGCCGCCGCGTCGAAATTGATCGGGGGCGTGGCGGGCTTCTTCGGCGCGGGCACTCTGTTTCTCGTCGCGCTGCTCTGCTTTCAATCGGCCTGGCTGCGGCGCGCGCACGGGCGTAGGGCAATTCAAGGGCGCGGCTGGTGGCCGGTCGCGCGGCTCGGCCTGCGCAACGCGACGCACCGCCCCGGAAGAAGCGTTCTGTGCATCGCGCTCATCGCTTCGGCCACCTTCATCATCGTCGCCGTGGGCGCCTTCCGCCGCGACCCGGCCGCGGCCGCTTCGACCGATAAGAAAAACGGCACGGGCGGATACACTCTGCTCGCCGAATCGCTCCTGCCCGTCGCGCACGACCCGAACGACGCGGCAGGCAGGGAAGCCTTGAATCTCGGCGCGCAGGAAGAGACCGCGACGCTCGCGAGCACGCACTTCGCGCGCTTTCGCCTGCGGCCGGGCGATGATGCCAGTTGTTTGAATCTCTACCAGCCGCGAGAGCCGCGCATACTCGCGCCCGCGCCCGCCTTCGTCGCGGAGAATCGCTTCACGTTTGCGGATTCGCTCGCCGCGACCGACGCCGAGCGCGCTAACCCCTGGCTCCTCCTCGAACGAGAGTTGCCGGACGGCGCGACGCCCGTCATCGCCGATGCCAACTCTCTCGCTTACGTGCTGCATCGTAAACTCGGCGAAGAGATCGTGTTGAACGAAGGGGCGGAGCACGCGCTGCGCCTGCGTTTCGTCGCCGCGCTCTCCGATAGTTTGTTTCAGTCGGAGTTGTTGATGTCGGAGCGAAATTTCCTGCGCGCGTTTCCCGAACAGGAGGGCTACAGGTTTTTCCTGCTCGACGCCGCGCCGGAAAAGACCTCGACGGTCGCCGCGCTTCTGGAATCGCGCCTGTCGGATTTCGGCTTCGACGCCAGCGGGACGGGCGAGCGGCTCGCGGAGTTTCATCGCGTGGAGAACACTTATCTCTCGACCTTCCAGACGCTCGGCGGCCTCGGCACGATCCTCGGCACGCTCGGCTTGGCGACCGTCTTGCTCAGAAACGTCTTGGAGCGGAGAAGGGAACTCGCACTCTTGCGCGCCATCGGCTACAACGCGCGCCACCTCGCGCTGATGGTGGTTGCGGAAAACGCGCTGCTGTTGTGCTGCGGGTTGTTGACGGGAGTGGCCTGCGCGCTGCTCGCCATCGCCCCGGCCTTCTACGCGCGCGGCGGCCGTCTCCCGACCGCGTCGCTCGCCATCGTGCTGGCGCTCGTCGTCGTCACCGGGCTGGCCGCGTCAATTGTGGCGACGGCGGCCGTGTTGCGCGCGCCGCTCCTCCCTGCGTTGCGCGCCGAATAGAAGACGCCGAAACCGGAGCACGCCGCGCGAGAACGGCCACGCGCGCCTCTACTTTTTCGCGACGAGCACGAGGCCGACCATGCAGAGTAGCAGGCCGACGACGTTACGCACCGAGAGGTGTTCCTTGAAAGCGACGACGCCGATGGGGATGAGCATGAGCGTGACGGCGGTGCTGCACACGACGGCCGCCGTGCTGATGTTCCAACCGGCGCGGTAGGCGAGCAGGAAGCCGACTTCGATGACGGCCGCGCCCAAGCCCATCGCGTAGACCGCCCAGTTCGATTCGCGCAGCGTGTCGAGGAACGATTTGTCGTTCGGGTAAACGAAAGAGTAGAGCACGCAGGCCAGGATGCCGACAAGGTAGGCGATGGTGATGATGAACAGCGGGTTCGCCGCCTTCGGCATGGACTTCTGCGACAGGTGATAAAGCAGGTTGCCGCCGACGGCCAGCACGAGGGGCAGGTAAAAGTTTTTCATGTGTCGTTTGAATGTCGTCGCAGGGCGGCGGCGGCGCGAAGTCGCGGCAGGGTCGCGGAAATTTTGTTAATCGCTTTGAGCAAGATGCGTTTATATTAAGACCGTTTCGATTCAGGAGGAAATGCATGCGCCGTCAAAACTTTCTGTGCGCCTTGATCGTAGGGTTCGTCCTGCTCGCCGGAGGCCATGCGCGGGCGGGCAACTGGCCGCAATGGCGCGGGCCGCAGTTGAACGGAACGAGCGACGAGCGAAACCTGCCGCACAAGTGGAGCGCAGAGGAGAACGTCGTGTGGAAGTTGCCGCTCCCAGACCGCAGCGGGGCGACGCCCATCGTGTGGGGCGAGCGCATCTTTCTGAACGTCGCCGAGGGCGACAACCTTTTCCTGTGGTGCGTCGAGCGAGGCAAGGGGACGCTCGCGTGGAAGCGTCCGCTCGGCGGCGGCAACCAGCGGCAGCGCAAGCACAACATGTCTTCGCCCTCGCCCGTGACCGACGGCAAAAGCGTCTACGTGTTGACGGGTACGGGCATACTTAAGGCGTTCGACTTCACGGGACGCGAACTCTGGGCGCGCGACATACAGAAGGACTACGGGCAGTTCGGCCTGATGTGGGGCTACGCCTCCTCGCCGCTCTTGCACGAAGATTCGCTCTACGTGCAGGTGCTCCATGGCATGAAGACGGACGAGCCTTCCTATGTGCTGCGCATCAACCGCGCGACGGGCAAGACCGTCTGGAAAGTGGAGCGGCCGACCGACGCGATCCAGGAATCGCCCGATGCCTATTCGACGCCCACCGTGCTGCGCCATGCAGGGAAGACGGAGATCGTCGTCACGGGCGGCGACGTAGTGACCGGCCACGACCCGCTCACGGGCAAAGAACTCTGGCGCGCGGGCGGACTCAACCCGGAGAAGCTAGGCTTCTACCGCATCGTCGCCTCGCCCATCGTCTACGACGGCATCATCTATGCGCCGACGCGCGTCAAACCGCTGCTCGCGTTTCGCGCGGGCGGGCGCGGCGACATCACGAAGTCGCACCTCGTCTGGTCGGCGCAGTTCGGGCCGGACGTGCCGACGCCCGTCACGGACGGGAAATATTTTTACATCGTCGGCGACAAGGGGATCGTCTGGTGTCTCGACGCCAAGACGGGCCGGGAGGTGTACGGCCCCGTCCGCATCAAGCCGGGCGACTATTCCGCCTCGCCCGTTCTGGCCGACGGGAAAATTTACGCGACGAGCGAAGAGGGCATCACATCGGTTATCCGCGCGGGCGAGAAGTTCGAGGTGCTGGCCGAGAACAATCTGAACGAATACTGTCTCAGTTCGCCCGCCATCTCCGACGGGCAGATTTTCCTGCGCACGTCGGGACACCTCTATTGCATCGGCAAACGCGCCGTGCGTTGACGCCTACAGCGCGCGCGCCGCGCAGTCGCCCGTGCGCGCGCTCTTGCGCTGAGGCTCATTTGAAGGGGTTGCGTTCGGGGGCTTCGTCGTGATGGGCGGCGCGCAGCAGGCCGCGCACGAGCAGGTTGAGGGCGGGTATGCGATGCCTGACCCAGACGCAGAGCGGGGCGGGGCGTGCGCCGAGTCGTGCCTTCGGTTCGAGCGCGGTGCGGCCGAGCGAGAGGCGTCGGCAGCCGAGTTTGATCGCATCTTCCACGACCGCCTGCAACAGACGGAAGTAGATCGGCGTCGCGGCGTTCGTCGCGCGGTCGAAGCCTATGTAGTAGCCGACGGCCGTCTCGCCGTCTTTGAGTGTCGTGACGAAGCCGAGCATCTCTTCGTCGCGCCTGATGACCGTGCAGCGCAAGTCTTCTCCGAAGGTGGCGGCGAGCGCCGGGATGAACTCCGGCGTGAGCGTGACGAGGCGAAGCCGCGCCCCTTCGTGTACTTGCAGGTAGAGCGCGTGCAATTCTTCCGCGCACCCGGCCACGTCCGCGAGCGTTTCCACGCGACAGCCCGCCGCTTCAACGTCCTTTTCAATCTGCCGCGCCGACTTGCGATATTTCGAGTTGAGGCTTGCCAGATAGTCCGCATACACGCGCCACTTCGGGGAAAGCTCCAAGACCATGTCGGGGTCGGTTTCAAGCGGCCGGTAGGAGAACTGTGCGAGCGCAGAGGCGTCTGCGGCTTCGCCTTCGGGGATGTCTTTGACCATCACGAGGTCTGTGTCGCCGGAGAGGCGGTCGGCGCGGCGCAGACGGTAGAGTGCTTCGGCGACGGCAGGCCAGAGTTCGCGCCTGTCCGCGCCGGGCGCGAAGGCGACGCCATGCTGTCCCCAGGAGAGCAGGTTGCCGCACACGAGCATCCGCTCCTCGATGCGGCCGAGCGGTGCGGCCACGGCCTGTTTGCGACGCGAGCCGCTTTTCTTCTGCACGCGGGCGGCGGAAATTTGGACGCTTTGCGCGGCCACGGCGGCGAGCGGCCGATTGCCCGCGCCGAAGATGAGCGCATAGCGCTGGCGCAAATTTTCAGGGGCGGCTCGTTCCAGCACGCGCAGGTAAGGGCGGCCGAGATAGACTGAGGCGGAAGCCGTGAGCGCGTCCCAGTGGGCGGCGTCGAGGTAGTCTATGCTGTCGGAGAGCGCGAAGCCGTAGCCGGTCGGGCGATGGCGCGCGCGGTGCGCCTCGCGCAGGTCGTGCGCCTTGCCGACCAGTTTCTTGAGCGGTTTGAGTGCGGGCATAGAGTGTTTGCCGTCGCGCGTGCGCGCGCGGACTAAGGCGCGCTGCCCGGTTCAGGACTGTGGCCGGAAGTAGAGCACCATCGCTGCGCCGACGACGACGAGGAGGAAGCCGAGATAGAGCATGGGGTTGGGCGAGTGCTTGGGCGGGTGCAGCCACATCGTGATGAGCACGTTGATGACGGGCGCGCCGCCGAAGACGAGGGGCATCACGTAGGTCGGGAGTCCGCCGGTGCGGAAGGCGAAGATGATGCAGACCGCGCCGAGCGCGCCGAGCGCGCCCGCGATTGTGGCGGTCGTCGCCCCGGCGGAGTTGAAGCCGCCGAGCGCGCCCTGCGACCAGAGCCAGGCGACGGGGACGAGCACGCCGATCAGGAAGTAGGCCACGCCGACGCACAGCATTGCGCGCATCGGGTTGCCGAGTTTGACCTGCCCCTGATGGAGCATCGCGCCGTAAAGCCCCCACGACAAGGCCGCGCCGAGCGCGAACACGATCCAGATCATAGATTTCTCTTTTCCTTTTTCCATCATTAGTTTAATCGCAGACTTGCTTCCTTTGCGCTTTTGCGCCTTTGCGTGAATTAACTTCTTTGGAAGGAATTATTCTCACGCAAAGGCGCAAAGGCGCAAAGGAAAAGATGAGTCGTAGTTGTCAAACGCGCTCCGAGCCTTAAACTCAGAACTGTAGGCGGACGCCGAGTTGAATCTGCCGCGCCGAGGTGACGGTCGAGCGGATGCGGCCGAAGGTCGGGAGCGGCGCTTCGTTGTCGGCCGCGCCCGCGAAGACGGTCAGGCCGGGCGGCGCGAAGTTGGCGCGGTTGAAGAGATTGAACGCCTCGACGCGAATCTGCACGTTCGTCGCTTCGCCGAGCGGCGAGTCGAAGCGGATGTTCTTCATCGCGGAGAGGTCGAAGGTGCGCAGGTTCGGCCCGATGAAGGCTCCGCGCCCGGTGTTGCCGAGCGTACCCGCCGGTTGGAGGTAGAAGGCTGCGGGGTCGAAGTATTGATCGGGGTTGCCCGTGACGGCCGACTCGTAGGTGTAGCCCTCGCGTATGCTGGCGCGGTCGCGCCCGATGCCGGGGCCGAGCGACGGTTGCCAGAGCGAGCGCGAGCGGTTCGCCTGCACGAAGACGGTCAGGGGGTTGCCGCTTCTGGCCTGACCGATGCCGGCCAACTGCCAGTCGTCCAGGAGCGCGCCCGCCCAGCCGTCCATGTCCTTCGCGAAGGGAATCTTCCAGACGAAGTTGACGACCCAGTTATGCTTGGCGTGATAGTCTGCGAGTCCCTTGTTGTAGTTGAAGCCGGGAAACTCCGGGAAGGCCGTCGTCGTGCCGTTCGTCGCATCGGAGAAGAAAGTGGAAGCCTGCGTCGTGTCGATGTTGCGCGAGAAGGTGTAGGACGACTGCATGTTGAAGTCCTGATTCCAACGCTTGCGCACCTCGAAGATCATCGCGTTGTACCACGAGTTGCCGTCGCTGCTCTTGAGTTCGATGGTCGAGAACGCGGTGTTCCGGCGGGGCGCACCCTGTGGGAAGAAGGGCGTGCCGTCCGGGCGCATGATGGGGATGGCGGTGTTCACGTCGTTGCTGCGCAACAGGTGTACGCCGCGCGAGCCGGCGTAGCCGAGCGTGACGACCGTCTGCCACGGCAGTTCGCGCTGAATGTTCAGGTTGTAAACATTCAGGTAAGGGTTATCGAGATCGAACTGGACGGGGCGAATGGAGTTGGCGAAAGCGCACGAGAGCGGCGCGACGGGGAAGGCCGGGCGACAGGGCGAAGTCGGCGTGAAGCCGATGGCGATGCGCGGCGTGGCGGGCGGGTTCGTCACCGTCACGATCAAGTTCTGCTGGTTGTTGGTGTTGAAGTAGATGCCGTAGCCGCCGCGCAGGGAAGTCTTGCCGTCGCCGAACACGTCCCACGCGAAGCCGACGCGCGGCGAGAGATTCTTGCGCGTCGGGTTTTGGTAGAGCAACCCGGTCGTCGGCGCGCGATCCGTGAGAGAGGGCAGTGCGGAATCGCGCCCGTAGATGTCCACGGGCATCGTCGTCGTCTCATAACGCAGCCCGGCGTTTAAGGTGAGCCGTTCGTGGAGGCGGAAACTGTCCTGCACGTAACCGGCGAAGAGCGTGAAACGCCAGTAGCGGTCGAGCGCGCCGTTCGCGGGCAGACCGATGAAACTCTGCGGGGTGTTCGACAGGAAGTTGTTGAGATTGGAGAACGTCCAAGTGCCGAGCGAGAAGGTCGGGTTATACATGTTGTCCTGATAACGCTCGACGAGGCCGCCGAACTTCAGGAGGTGCCGGCCGCGCGTGTGAACCATGCCGTGCTCGAAACTGAAGACGTTCTGCGTGAGACGCAAATTCGCCGACGATTGCGGGCCGAAGCGCGGGATGCCGCCGATGTCTATGTTGCCGATGAGGTCTCGCCCTGGAATGAAGGGCGTCAGTGTTTGCGTCGTGTTCGACTCGACATCCTGCCCGATGCGCGTGCGGCCGAAACCGAAACGGAAAGTGTGGAGCGTGCGCGCCGACTGGATGAAGCGATGCTCGGCGGTGAAAAACTGGTTGCGCGAAAGGAACGCGCGCGGGAACTGCGGGAAGTCCGTGGGCAGAGCCTGATCTGCGTCGTCGAAAGTGTAGCGCGCGAAGAACTGGTGGCGGTCGTTTAAGTTGAAGTCCATCCGCCCCTGAAAGAAGTGTTGCGTGATCTGCTGGTTGAAGCCGAAGTTGTAGGCTGCCAGGCCGCCGCCGAGGTTTGCGCCGTTCGGCAAGGGGAACTCATCGAGGAACGGGCGAATCGCGGGGGCGACGGAGCCGCTGCGCGCGGCCAAACTCGGCACGACGGTCGAGACGGTGCGGCCGAGTTGTTCGCGCAGGGATTCGTAGTTGAAGAAGAAGAAAGTTTTGTCCTTTTGGATGGGGCCGCCGATTGAGCCGCCGAACTGGTTGCGCTTGAATTCGGGCTTGCGCGGCGTGTCGAAAAAGTTGCGCGCGTCGAAGTTGTCGTTGCGGTGAAACTCGTAGAGCGAGCCGTGCCATTCGTTCGTGCCTGACTTCGAGACGGCGTTGATCTGCCCACCGGAGTTGCGCCCGAACTCCGCGCTGTAGGCGTTCGTCTCCACGCGAAATTCGCGTATGCCCTCGATGCCGAGCACCGTGCCGGCGGCGCTCCCGGCGGGGCCGTTCGTGAAATCGTTCTGCGGCGTGCCGTCGATCAGGTAGACGTTCGAGCGCGGGTCTTGGCCGTTGACGCTCACGCCGAGACCGTGTGCGACGGCCGAGCCGCCGTCTCGATGCGGATAGGCGATGACGCCCGGTTGCAAGAGCGCGAGGTCTGTGTAGTTGCGCCCGTTTAGAGGCAACTCGCGGATCGCGTCTTCGCTGACGAGATAGCTCAACTCGGAAGTTTGCGTGTTGACGAGTTCGGCGCTGCCGGTCACGTCAATCTGCGTGTCCACCGAGGCCACTTCTAGTGTGATGTCGAGCACGGCCGCCTCGCCGATGGCGAGCCGCAGACTTTCCCGCGCGAAAGGCTTGAAGCCCTGATGCGCCGCGCGTATCTGGTAACTTCCCACGGGCATGCCGGGGAAGATGTAACGACCCTCGTCTTCGGTGACGGAGGTGCGCGTGAATCCCGTGTCGAGGTTTCGCGCCGTGACCGTGACGCCGACGAGCGCGCCGCCCTGCGCGTCTTTGATCTCGCCGGTGATGGTGGCGTCGGTTTGCTGCGCCGAGGCCAGACCGGCCAGGCAGAGGACGAAACTTGTCAGGAGGATGGCGCGTAAAATGTGTCTGAAGCGTAAAGTTGAAAATTTCATGGGAACTGTTTAGGACATTTCTCTGGTTTGTACGAAGACTTCGGCGGTCTGGGGTCGCCGGGGCATTCTAATCATTACTCTTGACCTGTCGCAATCGTCTGCGACACTATACATTGTTACGTGTGACACGGCCTCGTGGTTTCTTCCGAAAATCTGCCCGGCTCTATACGAAAAACTGAATGAAACGACTTTTGCTGACCCTCGTCGTCATCGCGCTCTACATCTCGCATCAGGATATCTGGAACTGGCGCAAAGTTTACCCGTTGGCCTTCGGCTTCGTCCCCGTCGGCCTCTGGTATCATGCCTGTTTCGTTGTCGCCGCCGCGCTCGTGATGTGGATGCTTGTCACTTACGCCTGGCCGGCGCACCTCGAAGAAGAGGTCGAGGCGCGTGAGACGAAGAAGGAGGACGCGCATTGATCCCGGCCATCGTCGTTTTTATCTATCTCGCCGTCGTCGTCTATATCGGCATCTTCGCTTTCCGCAAAGCGACGGGCAAAGAAAAGGCCGAAGACTACTTTCTCGCCAACCGCTCGCTCGGCCCCTTCGTCTTCCTGCTCTCCCTGTTCGGGACGAACATGACGGCCTTCGCCATCCTCGGCTCTTCCGGGCACGCCTTCAATAACGGCATCGTCACCTTCGGCCTGATGGCGACCTCTTCGGCTCTCGTCATCCCGCTCACGATCTTTTTGTGCGGCACGCGCATCTGGGCTTTGGGCAAGAAGCACGGCTTCATGACGCCCGTGCAAATTTTCCGCGACCGCTGGGAATGCGGGCACATCGGCACGGTGATCTTCTTCGTGCAGGCCGCGCTGCTCGTGCCCTACATCATCATCGGCGTGATGGGCGGCGGCACGACTCTCAATGTCATCAGCGGCGGCCTCGTGCCGTTCTGGTTCGGCGGCGCCATCGTCGCGCTCGTCGTGATGAGTTACGTCTTCTTCGGCGGGATGCGCGGGACGGCGTGGGTCAACACGTTCCAGACCATTCTCTTTCTCGTCTTCGGCGCAATCGCCCTCACGGTGATCGGCGCGGGGATGGGCGGCTTCAAGTCGGCGGTGGCGGCGCTGCAAGCTTCACCCGCGACCGCGCCGCTCCTCACGCGCGAACGCATCTCGCCCTACTATTTTTTCAGCTACACTTTCATCCCGCTCTCGGCCATCGCCTTTCCGCACATCGCGATCTTCTGCCTGACGGCGCGCAAGATGGTGCAGTTTAAAAAGACGGTCATCTTCTACCCGCTCTGCATCATGGCGATCTGGCTGCCGTGCGTCTTCCTCGGCGTGATGGCGAACCGCGTGCAGGACGTGCCCGCCATTCGCGCGAAGGTCGAGGCGCGGCGCGTGCTGGCGACGCAAGGGCGGACGATGCCGCCCGAACAGCGCGACGCATTGCGCGAACAGTCGGCCGGCGACGACACGCTGCTGCTCTTGCTGCAAAGGTTCGCGCCGCTCTGGCTCGCAGGGTTGCTCGGCGCGGGGATCATGGCGGCCGTGATGGCGAGTGATTCGCAAATCCTCGCGCTCTCGACGATGTTCACGGAGGACATTTTCGCCTTCTACGGGGGCAAGCGCAGGTTCGGCGAATCCGTGCAGGTGCAGACCGGGCGCATCTTCGTGATCATCCTGACGCTCTTTGCCTACGTGGTCGCCCTGCAAGCGCCGGAGTCGATCTTCGAACTCGCCATCCAGTACGCTTTCTCCGGTTACGCCGCGCTCTCGCCGCTCATCATCGCCGCGCTGTTCTGGCGGGGCAGCACGAAGTGGGGCGCGCTCGCCGCGACCGTGTGGACTGCGTTCGCCGTCATCGCCGTCGCCGTCTTTCAGGCGACCGTGCCCGCGCCCGCGCCGGGCGTGACGACCGTCTGTGCGGCCATCGGCGGCGTCGAAGCGCTCACGCGCACGCCGGGCGGCACGGCCATCTTCGGTTTCATGCCGGTCGTCCCGATGGTCGTCGGCTCCGCGCTGCTCATGTTTATCGTCTCGCTCGTGACGCGCAAGCCGCGGGCGGAGACCATCGAAAAGTATTTCGCGCGCAGCACGTAAGCGAAATCAATTTGTCGCGAGGCGACCGTATGCTCCGCCAACTCATCCTCAAACAACTCGATGCGGAGGAACGCAAACTCGGCGGCGTCTCGATTGATTACCTGCGCCACATCGCGCGCACGTCGCTTTCCGCGTTCTTCAAATTCGCGCTCTTCACGCCGCTCGCCGCGCATCGCCGCGCGCTTCCCGCAGACGCCTACCACGTCGCGCGTCTCGTGGCGACGCAGCACGAAGACTGCGGCACGTGCGTCCAGATCGAAGTGAACCTCGCGCGCCGACACGGCGTCGCGCCGGAAGTGTTGCGCGCCGCAATTCTCAGGCGTCCAGACGAACTGCCCGCCGCGCTCGCAGACGTGTACCGCTTCGCCGAGGCGGTCTGCGAAGCGGGCGGCGCGGAGGGCGAATGGCGCGAGCGCGTGCGCGTGCATTACGGCGAGGAGGCTCTGGTCGAGCTGGCGCTGGGGATCGCGGCGGCGCGCGTCTTCCCCACGACGAAACGCGCGCTCGGCTATGCGACGAGTTGCGCCTTAGTCCGCGTCGAGGTATGAAGCTCTTGACTTGCCCGCCCTTTTGCCGTACACGATAGCTCACACAATTCAAATCGCATTCGACGACTCGACGGGAGGAATTATTATGCAAGGGCCTTTGCGCGGAATCATCGCCGGCATCGCTGCGTGGAAACTCGGCGGCGGCTGCATCTCAACTATCATCATCTTCATCCTCGTCTACTACTTCCTCGGCAAGAGTTGTTGAGGAGCGGCAGGGGATCGTGGGGCGATAGCTTGAAGCCGCGAAGCGGCGACAGTTAAGAGCCTCGCGCGTCGGCGGGGCGCTCAGGCAAGAGATAAAGAATGAAGCCCCGGCAGGGGCGACACATTAACGCATCGGTGTGTCGTCGCTGCCGGGGCTTCGCTTCGTGTTACCACGCGCGCGTGTTTACGGTATCGCCGTGCCGCGCATCGTCTCGTCGCGCTTGGCTTTGAACTCCGAGCCGGCCTTCCATTCGGGGAACTTGTCGCCCTGCGCGACGCGGTAGCCGATGAAGGTCAGCAGTTGCGCGTCCTCGACCGCGCCCGCCAAATCCCACTCGGGTTTTATCTCGTCCGAAGGCTTGTGGTAGTCCTTCGCCTCATACTCGTCGCGCTTCTGCCGGCTGAAGTTCACGTCCTTGCCGATGTACTCTGTGCCTTCGTTGACGTAGAGCGCGGGCACGCCCACTTTGGCGAACTCGAAATGATCCGAGCGGTAGTAAAAACCTTTGGCGGCGTCGGGGTCTGGTTTGACGGTGCGACCCTGCGCGGCGGCCGCCTCGCGCAGGAGGTCTATGAGCGTCGAGTTGTCGTCGCCGACCATGGTGATGTCTTTGGTGCGCCCCCACTGGTTGACGCCGTCGATGTTGATGTTGGCGAGCGTCTTCGCGGCCGGGTAGAGCGGGTTCTCCGCGTAGTGTTTCGCGCCGAGCAAGCCCTTCTCTTCGGCCGTGACGGAGAGGAAGAGGATGGAACGCTTCGGCGGCGGCGTCATCTTGGTGAAGGCTTCGGCGATCTCCAGCATCGCTCCCGTGCCGGAGGCGTTGTCGAGCGCGCCGTTGAAAATCTGATCGCCCGGCAACTTGGGGTCGCGCCCCAGATGATCCCAGTGCGCCGAGTAGATGACGTACTCGTTCTTGAGCGTCGGGTCAGAGCCTTCGAGTTTGGCGACGACGTTGCTCGAATTAATCTCGCGGATCGTGTTTTTGATTTCGATGTTGGCTTTGGCGTTCAGCGTGACGGGCTTGAAGTCTTTCGTCACGGCCGCCTTCTTCAGCGCATCGAAGTCCTGACCCGAAGCGGTCATGAGTTCCTTCGCGCGTTCGAGCGTGATCCAGCCTTCGACCGCCGCGCGATCCATGTTCTTGTTCGGCGTCTGCACGTCGAAGTTCTCGCGCGACCAACTGCCAGAGACGACTTCGTAAGGATACCCGGCAGGCCCCGTCTCGTGGACGATGATGGCGGCGGCCGCGCCCTTATCACGCGCGATCTCGTACTTGTACGTCCAGCGGCCGTAGTAGGTCATGGCGTTGCCCTTGAACACACGCTCGTCGAGTTTCGACGAATCGGCGGCGTCGGGCACGGCCGGGTCGTTGATGAGCATGACGATGGTCTTGCCTTTAACGTCTACGCCCTTGTAATCGTCCCAGCCGTATTCGGGGGCGACCACGCCGTAGCCGACGAAGACCACGTCCGAGTTCTCCACCTTCGACTCAGGCACGAAGCGACGCGAGACGGCGACGTAATCCGTGGGGAAATTCAAATCAATGGTCTTGCCGCCCGCTGTGAACGACGCGCGCGGCGCGCCCGTGAAGCCGACGAGCGGCACTTTCTGCACGTAAGTCCCGTCGGGGTTGCCGGGCTTCAGGCCGAGGCGTTGATACTGCTCGGTCAGGTATTTGACGGTCAGTTCCTCGCCGCGCGTTCCCGGCCCACGCCCCTCGTACTCGTCGGACGAGAGAACTTTCGTGTGCGCCAGGATGTCGTTTGCGTTGATGGTGTCGAGCGCGGGTTTGAGTTCGGCGGGAAGGGTGTTGGTGGCGGCGTTCGTGTTCGCGGCGTTCGTCGTCGCCGTCTGGTTCGTCGTCGGCGTCTGCACGCACGCGACCGTGAGCACGGTAAGCGCGGCGGCGAGCGACAGTGCAAAAAGAATGCGCGTCTTCATTTTCATGTGCCTCATATCGGAGTTGATTGGAAGTTGTACGAGTTAGTTTCTATGCCGAAACGGGCGAGCAAGTCAACTTTTTAACTTCGACTCGCGCCGCGCCGTTTCGCGCTTGCCGCCGAAAATGCCTATCACCGAACTTCAACCGAAACAGTAGACGCGCCCGTCCTGCGAGCCGATGACGATGCGCCCCGCGGCGATGGCCGGGGAAGCGGACAGAGCCGCGCCCGCGTCGAACTCCCAGAGCTTCGCGCCGCTGTAAAAATCGAGCACGTAAAATCTGCCGTCGCTCGAACCGACGAAGACGCGCCCGGAGGCGAGCGCGGGCGACGACTCGACGCGGGCGCGCGTCGCGAACGTCCACAATGCTTTGCCCGTGCGTGCGTCGAGGCAATGCACGTACTTGTCGCGCCCGCCGAGCACGACGCGGTTTTCCACCGCGCCCGCCGAAGAGTAGAAGGGAAATTGTCTCTGCGCGTTGCGATAACGCCAGGAGATGCGGCGCGTCGAGAGATTGACGCCGAGCACGTAGTTGTCGAACGTGCCGTAGAAGGCCGAGCCGTTCAACAGGGCGGGCGACGCGCCCGTGTATGCGCCGGAGACGACCGTGAAGAGTTCGCGCCCATCCGAGATGCGTACGGCGCGAAAGATTTCATCGCAGCCCGCGATGTAAGCCGTGCCGTTCGCGACGCTCGGCGTGGCGTGGATGGGGCCGGCCGTCTTCACCTTCCAGCGCACCGCGCCGCTCTGCGCGTCGAGACAGTAGAGGTGGCCGTCGTATGAGCCGATGAGAACTTTGTCGTCCACGGCGACGGGCGAAGACTTGATCTCGCCGCCCGTCTTGAACGTCCACGCGCCGCGCCCGTTCGAAGCATTGACGGCGTGAATTGTCCCGCCGAGGTCGCCCACATAGACGAGTCCGTTCGCCACGGCGGGCGACGATTCACCGATGCCCTCCTTGCTCCCGGTGTTGTACTTCCAGCGAACCGCGCCGTTCGCCAGGTCGAGCGCGGCCAGCACGCCGTCCTGCGAACCGACATAGACCGTTCCGTTTGCGATGGCGGCCGACGATTCGACGCCTGCGCCCGCCTCGTAACTCCACAGCGGCCGTATATTTTTCGGCACGTCGGCCTTCGACACGCCCGTCAACTGCCCACTACCGCGAAACTGCGTCCAGTTATTTGCGTCAGCCCACTGCGCCAGAGCGTCGGCGGGCGAAAGTAAAAAGGCGAAGGCTAAAAGTAGCGAGCGCACAAGCGCACGCGGCAGGCGGCCGCTGGAAGAGAGAGATTCCTGTTTCACTTCTGGCATGTCCTCAAGCGTTCTTAAATTGTTATTGCAGGGCGCGGCGGTAAATTTCGAGCGCGCCGCCCGCGTCGAACGGGCGCGGGTTGAACGTGCCCGTCCACTGCTGCGCGGCATCGGCCGCCAGCATTTCGAGATCACCTTCCGCCACGCCCGCCGCATTCGCATCCGTGTCGAGCGCGCCCGCCGCTTTCAACTCTTCGAGACGCGCCGCCAGCGCATCGCCCGCGCGCGCCTCTTCAACGTCGCGTCCCGCGACGCGCAAGAGTTCGGCATAGCGCGACGCGCCGAACGCGCTGTTCCAGCGGACGACGTGCGGCAAGAGGAGCGCGACCGCTTCGCCGTGCGTCGTGCCGTAGTGTTGCGTCAGAGGGTTAGCGCAGGCGTGTGTCGCGCCGAGCATGGAATGTTCAATCGCCACCCCCGCGTAGTACGCGCCGAGTTGCATCGCGCCGCGCGCTTCGAGGTCTTCGGGGCGAGCCAGCACGCGCTCGTAATTCGCTTCGAGCAGCCGCCACGCCTCGCGCGCGAACGTGTCGGAGACGGCGTTGCGCCGCGTCGTGACGTAACTTTCGACGGCGTGCGCGACGGCATCGAACCCGGCGGCGGCCGTGACGGCGGCGGGCTGCGAGACGGTGAGCACGGGGTCGAGCAGGGCGATGCGGAAGGCGGCGCGCGGGTCGCCACAGGCCATCTTGACGTGGGTCGCGGCGTCGGAAATGAGCGCGTAGGTTTGCGCCTCGCTGCCCGTGCCGGCGGTTGTGGGGATGGCGATCATCGGCAGCAACGGGCGCGCGGCTTTACCGTAGCCGTGGTAATCGCGCATCTCGCCGCCGTTCGTCAAAAGAAAGTTGATGCCCTTCGCGCAGTCGAGCGAACTCCCGCCGCCGAGTCCGATGACCGAATCAACCGAGAGGGGCGCAGCGAAGTCGCGACCGCGCGCGCACATACTCGTGTCCGGGTTCACGTCGAACTCATGAAAGGGGACGACTTCGATTCCCGCCGACGCGAGCACTTCTACAGCCTCCGCGACGTGGCCGGAGGCGACGAGACCTCGATCCGCGACGAGCAACGTGCGCCGGAAATCCAACTCGCGCGCGAGCGCGCCGAGACGCGCCAGCGCACCCGCCCCGAAGACGACGCGCGTGTGTAGTTGGAAATCGAAAGGCTGCATCTTAATCAAGGGATGAGGGATGAAACAAAGGGATGAGGGATGAGGGATGAGGGATGAAAGGAGTGCTCAACCTTCTTGAGTAGTTTTCTTCATTCATCCCTCATCCCTCATCCCTCATCCCTTATTTGTTGCCGATGGCGTAGACGTAGCTCTGCGAGCGCAGGATGACGAGGCCGCCGGAGATGGCGGGCGTCGCCATCAGCGGTTCGCCCATCGGGTTCGTCGCCAGCAGTTCGTAGGTCGTGCCGGCGCGCACGACGAACACGTCGCCGTCCTCGCTCGCCAGATAAACTTTTCCATCCGCCGCGACGGGCGACGCGCTGAAGGTGGCGGGCAGGCGTTGCTCGTAAACCTGCTTTCCGGTCTTTGCCTCGAAGACGCGCAGCACGCCGTTGTCGCCGGAGATGTACATGAGGTCATTGTAGACGAGCGGCGTGCCCGTGTAGGAACTGCCGCGCGCCAGACGGTAGGCGAGCGATGCGTTCGTCTCCTCGCCTGTCTTCAGGGAGATGTCGCCGCTCGCGCCGGGGCGAAACGCCTTGACCGGGCGATTGCCGGGATAGCCGCCCGTCACGATGATCAGGTCGCCTGCGACGACGGGCGCGGGCATCTGCACCTGCGCGTTTGTGCCGCCGTTTGAGAAGCGCCAGAGTTCTTTGCCGGTCAGAGGGTCATAGCCGCGCACGTAGTTGCTCGCGTTCGTGACGAGTTCCACGCGCCCCTTGCCTTCGTAGATCGCGGGCGGACTCCAGGAGGGCAGTTCGTCGCGCTCGACGCGCCACGCCTGCCGCCCGTCGCGCAGGTTGTAGGCCGCGATGAAAGACCCCGCGTGCTTGTCGCACTGGACGATGACGAGATCGCGGTAGATGACGGGCGAAGAGGCATGTCCCCACTCGGAAGTCGGGTCGCCCGCGAGGCCGGGATTCAGTATGCCGAGGTCTTGCTTCCAGAGCAGCTTGCCCGCGAAGTCGTATGCGTAGAGACCTTCCGATCCCATGAGCGCAACAATTGTTTTGCCGTCGGTCGCGGGCGTCGAGTTGGCCTGCGTGGCTTTGACGTGACGACGCGAGCGGGGCACGCCTTCGTGTGCGATGCGCTCCCAGTTGATCTTGCCGGTGTTCTTATCGAGGCTGTAGATGCGCCACGTGTGCCGCGCGTCGTCGCGGGCAAGGCCGATGCCTTTGTCCTTCGCGTTGAAGCGCGCCGTCGCGTCGCGGCTTTCGGCGGTGATGACGAAAACACGGTCGCCCCAGACGACCGGACTTGCGTGCGAGAGACCGGGAATCGGCGTCTTCCACACGACGTTTTCGGACTTCGCCGCGTTCCAACTGACGGGCGTTTTGCGCGGCGCGCCCGTCGCCACGCCCGAAGCGTTCACGCCGCGAAACTGCGGCCAGTTCTGCGCGACACACGCGCCCGCCAGAACGATTAGACAGAGAGAGATGTGAAAGAGACGTTTCATGGTTTCACGTTTGTCGCTTTTACGGCTTCTTCGGTTCTTCGGGTTTCTTCGCCGGCGCGGCCGCCTCCGGTTTCCGTTCGGCGATGGCGAAGAGTTGGTTGCGGTTGGCGATGAAGAGCGTGCCGTTGGCCGGGACGGGCGTCGAGTAGACGGAACTCAACATATTGATCTCGGCGATCACCTTCTTCGTCTTGCCCTCCTGCAAGATGACTATGTCGCCGTCCTCGTCGCCGAGGTAGAGTTTGCCGTCGATGAGAATGGGCGAACCCCAGACGGCGGCGAACACGTCGTGCGTCCAGTAGACTTGCCCGGTCTTCGTGTCGAGCGCGTGGAGGAAGCCGCTGAAATCCGGGTAGTAAATGATGCCGTCTTTGATGGCGGGCGTGGAGACGGTGCGGCGGATTTTGTCGTAGTGCCAGACCATGCCGGTCTTGGTGATGTCGCCGCGCTTCGTCGGGTCGATGCAGTAGAGATGGCCGACGCCTTCGCCGTGTTCCGGGTCTTGGCCGTTGGCGAGATAGATTTTGTCTTCGTAGATGACGGGCGTCGAGATCACTTCGTTGCGCGTCTTCGGCCAGACGGAATCTTTCGGATTGAGGTCAAACTCCCAGAGCTTCTTGCCGGAGAGCGCTTCGTAGCCGCGCACCCAGCCGTCGCCCTGCGCGAAGATGACCTGATCCACGCCGCCCAGTTTGCCGACCGTCGGCGAAGACCACTGGCCGTGCAGAATTTTGTCGAACACAGAATTGTCTTCCCAGACCAGTTTGCCCGTCTTCTTGTTCAGGGCGATGATGGCCGGGGCTTTCGGCGAGGGGACGTTGACGTGGCTCTCGTCCTGCCCGTTCGACGTGCTGACGTAAATCAGATCGCCGAAGGAGACGGGCGAAGAGTTCGACATGTTGTGCGGAAACGCGCCCACCTCTTCCATCATGTCGAACTTCCAGATGACATCGGCGTCGCGTTCGCCGTTCAACTTTTCATCTTTGACGATGCCGTCGTTCTCTTTGTCGCGAAAGCCTTCGGTGTCGAGCGCAACGACCTCGCCGCGGTTCGTCACGTAATAGAGAATCTTGCCTTCGACTAATGGCGACGAGCAGATGCCCTGATACGGCCAATCGTTGACGCGCCCGGCGGCGAGTTTGTCCGTGACGGCCTGCCACAAAAATTCGCCGTCCGTTTCGCGAAAGGCCATCAGGATGCCCTTGTCGCCCTTCACACGCGGGTCGCGCGGCGCTTCGTTGTTCGTGCCGACGTAGACCTGCCCGCCCGCGACGACCGGGTTGCCGTAAGTCTGCGAGCCGAGCGCCTGCACCCATTTGATGTTCGTCTTCTTCTCCACGTCCCAACTCGTGGGGATGCCCTTCATGTTCGAGACCATGTTGCGGTCGGGCGTGCCGCCCCACATAGGCCAGTCGCCGCCGCCCGGATCGGACGCGGAGACGGTGAGCAGTGAGCTGTGAGCAGTGAGCAGTATGCTGCCCAAGGCCGCCACCGACACCACCGCCAACATCGCCATTACGATTCTTACGCCCCGTGTTCTTTGAATACTGTTCATTATTTTCAATCCTCTATACTCGATCCTCTATCTACTTTCTTACTGCTCACTGCTTACCGCTCACTGCTCACTGTTTGTATGAAACGATGATGTGGCCGGGCATCGTCTGGTGCGAAACGCTGTGCGAGAAGCCGGCGCGGCTAAACATCTGCTCGAACTCCGAAAACGTGTAGGCGTCGCCCGCGGGTGTCGTGCCGAGCATGACGAGGGCGAAGGCGGCTTCGATGGGCGGCGTCACGCGATCTTCGTTCGGGACGAATTCGAGCGTCACGGCGCGGCCGCCCTCTTTGAGCGCGGCGTGCGCTTTGCGCATCAACGTCTCGCACGTTGCGGGGTCGAAGTGGTGAAAGAAGTTGGTCAGCAGCACGAGATCATAACCCGTGCCGAACTCGACCTCGAAGGCGCTGCCGGGAATCTGGTGGAAGCGTTTTGCGACGCCCGCCGCCTCAGCGTTCCGCTGCGCGATGGCAAGCACGTTCTGCCAGTCGACGGCGTACACCTCTGCCTGCGGGTTTTGTTCGGCGAGCGTGATGCCGAAGATGCCGTGGCCGGCGGCGATGTCGAGAATTTTACATGCACCCATCTCCGCAGCGTTCGTGACCTGCGCGATGTCGGCGGCGGCCGGGCGCATGATCGACGCCATGCCGCGCGCGAAGTCTTCCCACATCGGATGATCCGCGGCCATAGAGCCTTCGGCCTCCAACACGGTGCCGCCCTTGCGCACGCTCTCGGTGAACCGTCCGAAGGCATCGCCGAGGTGCGCGCCGGAGAGAAACTCCGAGATGCCGCCGACGTAGGCGGGCGAGCGGCGGTCGAGAAACAGCGCAGACTCCTGCGTGAGCGTGTAACGCCCGTCGGGGCATTTGCCGAGAAACTGCGAGACGGTCAGGTAGTCGCACAGTATACGCACGCCGCGTTCGGCGGCCTCTGTGCGCGCGGCGAGCTTCGCGGCCGTATCGTCGCCTTCGGCGATGGCCGTGAAGAGGTCTAGTTCGATGGCGGCTTTCAAGGCCGCGGTCTGCTGGTAGGCCGTGAGCGTCTGGAAGATGCGCTCCGGCGTGGGCGGCGGGGCGAGCGCGGCCGCTTCGTTGATCGTCGGATTCATGTTATCTGTTCGCCGTCACTTTCAGGTTGTCGAAGTAGAGTTCGGCGAGGCCGTTGCCGAAGATGCCGGGCGCGCCCTGCCGGTTCGGGAGCGGGTCTATGCGCTCGATCATCCATGCGGCGGGTTCCGCATCGGTCACAGCCCACACCTTGCCGCGCGCGCGCGTCTTCCCGTCGGGCATGTTCTCCACCGAGAGCTTCATGCGATACCACGTGTCGGGCTTCCAGGTGAAGGGCAGCGTGACGGTGCGCGCCACTTCCGGCTGCCACGGTTCGAGGTGGAGCAACTGGCTGTTGCCGTAGAGCACGAGCGCATAACGCTGTGCGATGACCCCGGCATCGCCGCGCTGCCTGCGCCGCTCCGTCCCGCGCACGTCCGCCTCGATGGTGTAGTTAGATAAATCCGAAGGCCCCAGATAGGCGCGCGTGCGCGTCAGCAGCGATGAGCCTTCCGACGTCTTGACGAGCACCTTGCCGCCGTCCATCTCGCGCACGGCGAACTTCAAAGTCGTGCTGACCCACGTTGCCGGGACGCTGTCCAAGGCCATCGCATCGAAGTTCTCATTCCAGGGCAGCGGCGGCACGATGCGTACGCGCGCCGTGCCCGTCACGCCCGCGACGGTCGCTTTGACGAGACCGGCCTGCGCGCCGCCGTCCGGGGCGGCGACGAGTTGGCCGTTCGCGATTGTGCCTTTCAACTTATCGAGCGACCAAGCGGCGGCGGGCGCTTCTTCGAGAAAGCGGCCTTGCTCATCGAAGAGGCGGACGCGGAAATTCACCTTGTCGCCGGGCTTGATGATGAGTTCGGTCGGCACGACCTGGACGTATGTCGCAGGAGTTGTTTTACGCGGATCGCCGAACTGGATTTCGGGCTTTGCCTCCGCCGCAGCTTTCTTGCCGATGGCATAGAGGTTCGAGTCGGTGGCGAAGTAGACGCGCCCGTTCGAGACGGCGGGCGAGGCGATGATGGCTTCGGGCTGCCCCTCGGTGCCGAGTTGATCCGAGTCGAGAATCTCGCAGCCCGTCGCGGTTGGGCGGAGGATGAAGAACTTACCGTTCTCCGTGCCGACGTAAATTTTGCCGTCGGCGAAGACGGGCGAAGCCTTCTGGATCGTACCGAGGTTTTGCAGCCAGAGTTGCTTGCCCGTGTTGAGATCGAAGGCACCGATGTTCGCGCCGTTGTCAACTTGATAAAGCCGCGCGCCGTCAATCACCGGCGAAGAGTAGCCGCCCTGCCAGCCGACGGTGCTCCACTTGATGTGCTCCTTTTTAAGTTCGCCCTTCGCCGTCGCATCGAGCGCGGCGATCATGCCCATCTCGTTCGATTCGAGGTTCTCCTCGCTGTGCGTCACGATGGCGAGATTGTGATAGACGACCGCGCCGGTGTTGAGGCCGCGCTTCGAGATTTCATACTTCCAGACCGGCTCGCCCGTCTGCGGCTTCAAGGCGTGGACGACGCCGTCGCTCGCGCCCTGAATCAAAAGGCGCGTGCCGTTGATGTCGGCGATGATGGGCGAAGCGTAAGTCGTGTCGTAAGGGCGACCGCCGGGCGCGCTGACCCAGACGGTTTCACCCGTGCGCTTGTCGAAGGCCATGAAGCGGTGCGCGCCGCGCCCGTGCTCGCCCCAGACGAACATGACGCCCGAGACGATGACGAGGTCGCCGTCAATGATGGGAGAGACGGTGCGCCCGCCGTGCGTGGTCAAAAGCCCGAAGTCTTCGCCGAGCGAACGCTCCCACAAAACTTTTCCGTCGCGCGAGAGCGAGATGAGCGAGCCGCCGACGCCGAAGACATAGACGTTGCCCGTCGCAGGGTCGCCCACGGGCGACGCCCACGCGACGCGATGCGTCGGCACGTCCGAGAGATAGACGTTGAAGCGATGCTCCCACAAAAGTTTTCCCGTGTCGGCGTGGAAGCACATGAGGCGCTCCTGCAACGTCTCGCCCTTGCCCGCAGTGTTCTGCAAATAGACGTGGTCGCCCAACACGATAGGCGCGGAGCGACCGCCGAAAGGCGCTTTCCAGGCGAGGTTTTCGCCCGCAGGCGACCAGCGCGCGGGCAAATTTCGTTCGGG
>DASVPS010000262.1:0-15789 GCA_036389555.1 Pyrinomonadaceae bacterium | reverse complement strand
GAGATCGGGCGCAGGGGGGCGGCGCGGCGTATGTACGTGATGGCGAAAGAGAAGTTTGCGCGCCTGGAGACGCCGCGCTTCATGTCGCTCGATCTCGTGGATTATCAAGCGCAACTCGACCGCGCCCTCGCCTGGCTCGCCAGCGTGCCAGACCCGCGCGAGTTGGCGATGCCCGAAATGCAGTTGCCCCAGATCAGGTTGCTGCCGGAAGTGATGGAGTACGATTGATGGAAGCGAAGCTGAACGAACCCGGCAGCGGCGGCGGCGCAGCGGCGACCCGGAACGCTTCAAGCGCGCGTGCGGGCGAAGCGACGGCGCGTACGGCGGGTGTGGGCGAGGTTGGCGCGGGCGGCGCGCTCGGCGACGCGCGTCTGTTGCTCCTCGGCATGTGGCTGGGGGCGGCCGTCCTCTTCAGTTTCGCAGTCGCGCCGGGCGCGTTCGCGGTGCTGCCCGCGCGCGAGTTGGCGGGCGCAATCGTCACCCGCATCATCGGCGTCGTGAACGTCTCCGGCTTCATCATCGCACTGTTACTGTTGGCAACGTCGTTCGCCGGAAGCGGCGCGCAGACGAAGCGCGCGCGTACTTTGGAAAGGATTGCGCTCGCCGTCGTCGCGCTGGCGACGGGCATCGGCCACTGGGTTGTCGCCGCGCGCATGGCCGCGCTTCGCGTCGCGATGGGACGGCCGATTGACGAAGTGGCCGAAGGCGACGCGCTGCGGCTCGCCTTCAACAGCCTGCACGGCTATTCGGTCGCCGCGATGACGACGGCCATGCTCGCCGCCGTCGTCGCCTTTATCCTGATCGCGCGGCGCAACCGTCGTTAGTTTCAGATTTCAGGTTTGAGGTTTAAGACCGGAGAACCTCGAACCTCAGACCTGAAATTTGAAACCTGAAACTTACAAGCAAGGAGATTTTTGGTGGAAACGATTGAGCGAATTGATGAGTGGCGCGAAAGCTACCAGCGTTGGAAGCGGATCAACGAGATGCGCGGCGACGACCTCGGCGGGCATTACCCCTGGGTCGAGAACGAGCGCGCGCCCTTCAAACCGGCGCGGCGCGCGCTGCCCATGCTCAACCTCGCGCTCATCACTTCGGCGGGGGCATACATCGACGGCTCCGAACCCTTCGACACGAGCATCCCCGGCGGCGACGCCTCTTTCCGCGAAATCCCGACGCTCATCGAGGCCGAAGATTTGCGCTGGGCGGCGCGCGGCTACGACCCGGCCGCCGTCCATGAGGACATGAACTCGCAGGTGCCGCTCGAACGCCTCTTCGAGTTTGAGGGCAACGGCATCATCGGCCAACTCAACCCGGTCTTCTGGAGTTTCTGCGGCTTCATTCCGAGCGCGGCGCGCTTCGCAGACAACGCGCTGCCGCAACTCGTGGAGCGCGTCAAGCGTTACTCGGCGCAGGCTGCCCTGCTCATCCCTGCCTCGCGCGTCTGCCACCAATCAATGGGACTTGCCGCGCGCGCGCTCGAAGCGGCGGGCGTGACGACCATCGTGCTCGCCGTGGACAAAGAGGCGATTGAGCGCGTGCGCCCGCCGCGCGGCGTGTATTACAAGGGCGAGTTCGGCCGCGTCGCCGGTCAGCCGAAGTTTCCCGAACACCAGCGACGCATCCTCGACGAGACGCTGCGCCTGCTCGAACCTTGGGACCAGGTTGACGTGCGCAAACTGACCGTCGAATTGCAAACGACCGTCGAAGAGGCGCGCGGCGAAAGGTAAAGTAGAAAAGCGAAGGACACGTTTAAAGGCAAAAGCGAAAGGGAAGACCGGCGGGCAATGCCTCGCGGTCTTCCCTTTTAACTTTCAGCTTCCGAACTTTCGCCCGACGCCGCTCTACCTTCTTCTTCTCGTCGCCGGCGCGGTGTCGCTCTTGGCGAAGTAGCCCTGCCGGTAATTGAGTTTGACGTTCTGCTTGCGGAGTTCGGGGTTGACGATTTCGAGTTGCAGTTTGCGATATGTGCCGTCGCGCCGCTTGTTGGTCGGCGAGTAGGCGACGAGGAATTGCTCGCGCAGTTCCTGCTGGATTTGCGCGAACGCCTTGCGCAGGTCTTCCTCGCCGCGCGGGAAGTAAGCGCGGCCGCCCGTGCGCTCGGTGATCTTGCGCAGAGAGCCTTCGTCTACGCCGCTGTAGACGAAGCTGTCGCCGATGCCGATGGCGAAGACGAGCGTGTCCGTCCTGAGCGCCTCCTGCACGGCCTCGTCGAGTTTCAGAGTGCTGCTCGTGTCCTCGCCGTCGGTCAAGAGGATGATGGCGCGGCGCGTCTTGTCGGACGATTCGGTCATCACCTCGTGGCAGGTGGCATAGACGGCGTCCCAGATGGCGGTCGAGGCGGCGAGCGAATTGTTCTCGTCCGAGATGGGCGGCGTGCCGACGATGATGCCGCGGCCGACGTAGCCTGCGGGCGGCACAAATTCGACGCGCTCGATGGCGCTGCGCACGCGCACGGCGTTGCCGGTCAAGCCCTGTTCGAGCGTGGACTCGCCGGTGAAAGAGAGCACGGCCACCTCGTCCTTGGCGGGGCGCATCACGGCGTCCACGAAGGCGCGAGCCGCGGCCTTCTCTTCGGGCAGCGTGCGCTCCTGCGAGCGGCTCGTATCGATCACGATGGCGAGCGTGAGCGGCAGGTCGATCTGTTGTTGGAACGTGAAAATCTGTTGCGGCACGCCGTCTTCGAGCACGCGGATGTCTTCCTGCCGGAGGTTCGTGACGAAACGCTTGTTCTTGTCAACCGCCGTGAAGATGACGTTCGTCAAACTGGTATCGACGCGCTCGATCTCATCGTCTTCAATCGTCGTGTTGTCGTCCGTGCGCGCGGGTGTCGGGCGCGGCGTCGGCTGTTGTGGCTGCTGCTGTGGCGACTGAGCAGACGCGCTCTCCCGCTCCTGTTGCGCCCGCGCGCCCGCCAGCGCGCCGCCAAAGGCCACGCTCACCGCGATCATAAAACTCAACACGCGCACAAATCGGATACGATCAAACATTACTTTCAACTTACCCTTCTGGAAGAATGCGGATTTCGGAATGCGGAATGCGGATTAAAAGACAAAACATTTGCTTTTCAATCCGCATTCCGCATTCCGCATTCATCATTTGTTTCTATCCGCCCAGGCCGTGTAGCCGCGGCGGGTGCGGATTTTGAGGCCGTCTCGCGCGGCGGCGAGTTTAACTTCGATGCGGCGATAGCTGCCGTCATAGTTTTTGTTCGTCGGCCGGTAGGTGATGATGTACTGGGCGCGCAGTTCGCGCGCGACGCGGCCGAAGGCGCGTTCGAGTTCGAGGCGGTCGCCGATGAAAAAGGCTTTGCCGCCCGTCGCGTCGGCCAGACGGTCGAGCCGCTTGTCGTCCTCGTCTTTGACCGTGCCCGCCTCTACGCCGGGGACGACGCTCGAAAACCCGGACTTCGTGGAGATGGCGAAGATGATCGTCTCGGTGCGCTGCGCCATCTCAATGGCCTCTTCCAGCTTCGCGCGGCTCGACGTGTCCGTGCCGTCCGTGATGAGGACGATCACGCGCCGCCCCGTCACGCCGCGCATCTTCTCGTCGCACATGCGCCATACGGCATCGTAGAGCGCGGTGGTCGTTCCAGGCTTCTTCACGCTATCGACGGCCGTGTCGAGTTTGTCGAGCTTGTCCGTGAAATCCTGTAGCAGGTTGACATCTTCATCGAAGGTGGCGAAAGCCGCCTTGTCCTTGCGCACGCGCACCACGGTGTAGAGAAAATCTTTGGCCGACTCTTTCTCGAAGCGCAGCTTGGCGGCGGCGGACGAGGAGATGTCCATCAAGACCGCCACGTAGATCGGCGTGCCCGCCGCCTCGTCGCGGAAGCTGGCGATCTGTTGCAGTTGCTTGTCCTCGAAGATGACGAAGTCGCTCGCCTTGAGACCGGCGACGGGCTGCTCCTTCTTGTCCATCACGGTGATCGGCAGTTGCACCTCGCGCGTAAAGACCTGGCCGCCTTGCAGGTCGTCTTGTTCGGGCGCGGGCGTCGCGGTCGGGCGCGGCGTGGGTCTTGGTTGCTGCGGCTGCTGTCCCGCATTCCGGGCTGAGACGGAAGCGTCGAATGCGAGCGCGCAGAAGACGAGCGCGGCGGCGAACAAAAGTGTATAGAGGGCGTTTCTCATGTGTTTGAATCAAACGGACGGAATGGAAAAGGTTGAGCCTTTTGAGCATCCAAGCGTCGAGGGTTCGATGCCGCGCGGGCGAGCGTCAGTTGCCTTTCCGGCGCGTGGTTCTGCGACGCCACAGTATAACAAAACCCGCCCAAACGCATGCCCGGCGGGGAGAGGCGCACGTGAGGGCGGCGCGGCTTATTCCAGTGCTTCAAGCATTCGCGAAAGTTCGGGCGGCAGCGCCGCTTGGAAACGTAAGGATTCACCCGTCTGCGGGTGACGAAAGCCGAGCTGCTCGGCGTGTAGAAACTGTCGCCCCATCGCGCGGATGGCGGCACGCACGCGCACGTCCGCGACCGTGGTGTCGCGCCCGCCGTTGTAAACTTTGTCGCCGACTACCGGGTGCTTGAGGTGCGCGAGATGCACCCTGATCTGGTGCGTGCGCCCGGTCTTGATCTCCACGTCGAGCAGCGTGAAGCGTTCGTAAGGGCGGCGCACGCGATAGAGCGAGAGCGAGGGGCGGCCGCCGCGCACGACGGCCATGCGCGTGCGCTGGCGCGGGTCGCGCGCGAGCGGTTCTTCGACGCGCCCGCTCTCCTCTTTCAAGCGCCCGTGGACGAGCGCGACGTATGACTTGAAAACTTCCCGCGCGCGAAACTGATCGGCCAGATGTTCGTGCGCGCTTTCCGTCTTTGCGACGACCATCAGGCCGGAAGTGTCGCGGTCGAGCCGATGCACGATGCCGGGACGTGGGTATTGCGGAATGCGGAATGCGGATTGCGGATTTTCAGAACCACTTGATTCTTGATCGGCCGCTTCGGAGACGCGCGCGTCGTTTCCGTCTTCAATCCGCAATCCGCAATCCGCATTCCGCAATTGAAGGGATTCCGCATTCTGAAATCGAAAGGCGAGCGCGTTGGCGAGCGTGCCCGAAGAGATTCCGGCCGCCGGGTGGACGACCATGCCGGCAGCCTTGTCGAGGACGATGAGCGAGTCGTCTTCAAAGATGATCCTGAGCGGGATGTCTTCGGGAGTGAAGTTGGAGGTGGGCGGCGCGGGCGTCTCTAATTCGACCGCATCGCCCGCGCGCAGCTTGTACGAAGGCTTGGCGGCGCGACCTGAGACGAGCACGTCGCCGTCTGCGATGGCGTGCTTGAGGCGCGTGCGGCTGACGCCTTCGACGCGCGCGGCGAGGAAGGCATCGAGGCGCGCGCCCGCGTCCGCGTCGGTGGCGCGAAAGGCGAGCAGCGTCGCCTCCGGTTCGGGGTCGCCCGCCGGCATGTGCGCCTCTTCATGGTCGGTGATGTGCTCGGTTATGCTCTCGTCCATTGTTCACGCGCCCGCCGCGGTGCGCGCCACTTTCGCGTCGCCCGGTATTAATCCGGCGGACGCTCGACGCCAGCGGATGATGAGGACGACGAGGCTCGTGATGCCGACGAGCAAGCTGATCAACTGCGACGTGGAGAGGTGCGTGAGCGACGTGAGGCCAAGGATGTCGCCGCGCGGGTCGTCGCGGAAGAACTCGATGATGAAGCGCGTCGCGCCGTAGAGCACGCCGTAGAGGAGTATGATCTGCCCGTTGAAAGTTTTGCGCCGGTGCAGGCAGACGAGGAGCGCGAAGAAGATGAAGGCGGCGAAGGATTCGTAAAGCTGCGTCGGGTGGAGGTGCGCATCGATGGGAACGCCCGTCACCTGATGGCCGAGTTCGGAGAAGCGCACGCCCCACGGCAGGGTTGTCGGCTTGCCCCAGCAGCACCCGGCGGCGAAACAGCCCTGCCGCCCGATGGCCTGCCCCAGCGCGATCCCCGGCGCGAATGCGTCGGCCGTTCGCCACCAAGGCAATTCGTAGCGTCTGACGAGCACGTAAGCCGTCAACACCGCGCCGAGGAAGCCGCCGTAAAAGACGCCCCCCGAACGCAGGAAGTCTAGCGAGAGCAGCCTGAGCGGCGCGGCGCGATACTCCGGTTCGACCACCAGCAGCAACACCTTCGAGCCGACGATGGCGGCCAGCAGCAGCCACAAGCCGAGGTCGAAAATGCGCTCGCGCGGCAACCCGTCGCGCGCGCCCAGACGCGCCGCCACCAGCAGCGCGGCGAGGAAGGCCAACGCCAGCAGCACGCCGTAAGTGTTGATGGGAAAGTTGCCGATGCGAAAAATTTCTGGGTACATCTCAAATAGAAAACAGGAAACAGGAAACGAAAGTCAGAATGTATGATGCGGCAAATGACATGACGCCTATCCTGAATTTGCGCCCGACTCCTGACTCCTGACCACTGTCTTCTGTTTTCTTCCTTCCAGTATCAGATCGAGTATGAGGAGACCCGCGCCGAAGCAGATGCTGGCATCGGCGACGTTGAAGGTCGGCCAGTGGTAATCGCCCGCGTGGAGGAGTATGAAATCTATGACGTGGCCGAGGCGTATGCGATCCGTCAGGTTGCCCGCGATGCCTGCGAGCAGGAGCGAGCACGCGCCGAGGATGCGGTCGTCGCTGCGCGGCGTGCGAAAGAAGTAGGTGAGGACGGCGACGGCCGCCGCCGAGGCCAGCGCGGCCAGCGCCCAACGCCCCCACGCGCCGCCCTCCTGCAACTGCCCGAAGGCAATGCCCGGATTCTCCGCGTAAGCGAAATCGAGCAGGCCGCCGATGATCGTCCTGTCCTGACCGAGGCGCAAGCTGCGCACCGCCCAAGCCTTCGACATCTGATCGACCATGTAGATGCCGAAGGCCGCGAGCAGATACCAGATGCGCCACGTGGCGGAACGCGGAATGCGAAATGCGGAATGCTGATCCGGCGTACGCTCTGTCTTCAAGACGCGCCTCCTTCCCCTTCGATCTCGGCCAACGCCTTGACGCAGCGTTCGCACACAACCGCGTCTCCATAGCGAGGCAGTCGTACGGTCTGCGTCGAATAGTTCCAGCAGCGTTCGCACTTCTCGCCCTCGGCGCGCTTCACTGTGACACGCGATTGACCCGACTCGAAAATAACTGTGCCTTCGAGTTTGGTTAAAGTGACGCCGGACACGATGAAGATATAACGCAATTCATCGCGGTAGCGTTCGAGAGCGGCATAGTTCAGGCCGCTCGTCTCAATCTCGATGTGTGCTTCGAGACTGCTTCCGATAACCTTCGTGTGACGGGCTTCCTCAAGGGCGCGGAGCACATCATCCCGCACGGTGAACACACTCGCCCAACGCGCGGCCAACTCAGCGTCGCGCAAGCCGCGCGACGCGGGGAACTCCGCGATGTGAACCGAGTCAGGCCACTTCTCAGTCTCGCCCTCGGCGCGCGGGATGTTCTCCCAGATTTCGTCTGCGGTGAAGACGAGCAGGGGTGCGAGCAAACGGGCGAGCGCATCGGCGACGGCGTGAAGCGCGGTCTGCGCCGAGCGGCGCGCCTGTGAGCGCGGCGCGGCGGTGTAGAGCCTGTCCTTGATGATGTCGAAGTAGCGCGCCGAGAGCGTCACGGTGCAGAAATTATATAGATCATGGAAAACGCTGTGAAATTCATACTTCTCATATGCTTCACGAACGTTTGCTATAAGCTCGTCTAGTTCCGCAAGCGCCCAGCGGTCAATCTCCTGCATCTCTTCATGCGCGACGCGGTCGCGCGCGGGGTCGAAGCCGTCGAGGTTGCCGAGGGCGAAGCGCGCGGTGTTGCGCATCTTGCGGTAGGCATCAGAGACACGTTGCAGGATTTCTTCTGAGCAGCGCATGTCCTCGTGATAGTCCGAGGAGGCGCACCAGAGACGTATGATCTCCGCGCCCGACCCCTTGATCACGTCGTTCGGCGAGACGGAGTTGCCCGCGGATTTGTGCATCGCCTTGCCCTGACCGTCCACCACCCAGCCGTGCGTGAGCACCGTGCGATAGGGCGCGCGGTCGTGCGCGGCGAGGCCGACCATCAGCGACGAGTTGAACCAGCCGCGATACTGGTCGCCGCCTTCCAGATATACGTCTGCGGGGAAGTGCAACTCCTCGTAGTGTTCGAGCACGGCGACCGATGACGAGCCGCTGTCGAACCACACGTCGAGAATGTCCGTCTCCTTCGTAAACGCGGTCGCGCGGCACTTCGGGCAGGCGAATCCTTCGGGCAGCAAATCCTTCGCCTCGCGCGAGTACCACGCATCGGAAGTTTCGCGCTCGAAAATGGCTGCGACGTGTTTGATGAGCGTTGGGTCGGCAATCGCCTCGCCGCAGCCCTCGCAGTAGAAGGCGGGGATCGGCACGCCCCACACGCGCTGGCGCGAGACGCACCAATCGGGACGGCCGCGCAGCATGTTGCGCATACGATCTTCGCCCCACGCCGGAATCCAGCGGACGCTCTGCTCCACCTCGCGCAGCGCGCCCGCGCGCAGGGATTCGGGCGCGTCCGTTTCGTTCTCGGTGTAGTTGGCGATGTCGCGCCCGTCCTCGTCCTGTTCGACGACTGCTTCGGGCGCACGCGCGTCGAGCGAGATGAACCACTGCGGCGTGGCGCGGAAGATGACCGGGTTCTTGCAACGCCAGCAATGCGGGTAGCGGTGGTTATAATTTTCGCTGAACAACAGCGCGCCGCGCTCTTTGAGAAACGCGACGATCTTCGCGTTCGCCTCGAACACGCGCTCGCCCGCGAAGTGTTCGACCTCGGAGGTGAAGCGCCCTGCGTGATCCACGGGGCAGTAGATGTCCAGCCCGTAATGTTTGCCGATCACGAAATCGTCGTGCCCGTGGCCGGGCGCGGTGTGGACGCAGCCCGTCCCGGCCTTACTCGTCGCAGACTTATCGCGCGCCTCTTTGACGTCGAGTTCCGTTTCGGCGTCGGCCTCGCCGCCGAGCGTGACGTGCTCGCCGAGGATGACGAGCGACTTGCGTTCGAGCCACGCATGGCGACATTCGAGGCGGTCGAGCGTCGCGCCGGGAAAGCGCGCGACGATCTGCGGCGCATCAAGCCCACACTTCTCGGCCACCGCCTCCGCCAGTTCGCTCGCGACGACGTAAACCTCTTCGCCGTTCTCAATGGCCGCATACTCGAAATTCGGGTTGACGGCGATGGCGAGATTGGCGGGCAGCGTCCACGGCGTCGTCGTCCAGATGAGGAAGAACACTTTGCGTCCCGCGAGCGCGGGGTCGAGCTTCGACGGGTCGCTCGTGAGCGGAAACTTCACGTAGACGGAGGGACTCGTGTGCTCCCTGTATTCGACCTCCGCTTCCGCGAGCGCCGTCTGATCGTAGACGCACCAGTAGACGGGGCGCGCGCCTTTGTAGACGTAGCCGCGCTCGACGAAGCGGCCGAACAGGCGCGCCGTCTCGGCCTCGTACTGGTTAGACATCGTGAGATAAGGATTCTCCCACAGCCCGAGGATGCCGAGCCGCTGGAAGTCGCGCGTCTGCCGCTTCAAGGCCTCGGTCGCGTGTTCGCGGCAGGCGCGGCGCACGCTCGTGGCGGGCATGTTCGCTTTCTTCGCGCCGAGTTTTTTGTCCACGAAGAGTTCGATGGGCAGCCCGTGGCAGTCGTAGCCGGGCACGTAGGGCGCGTCGTAGCCGAGCATCGTGCGCGACTTGACGACGAAGTCTTTAACGATCTTGTTGAGCGCCGTGCCGAGGTGGATGTCGGCGTTGGCGTAGGGCGGCCCGTCGTGGAGAATGAACTTCTCGCGCCCGCGCCGCGCTTCGCGGATCAACTGGTAGAGATTGAGTCCCTCCCATTTTTTGAGGCGTGCGGGTTCGGCTTGCGCGAGGTTGGCCTTCTGCGCGAAGTTGGTCTTCGGCAAATTGACGGTCTTCTTGAGTTCAAGGGGTGTTTCGGTTGTCATAACGATGTTCGATATTCGAATCTTGCAATATAAAACGGAAAGTCCCAAGTCCAAAGTCTGACCTTGAACCTGGGACTTTGGGAATGTGGAGTCGGACGCCGTTCGTCAGCCGATGAACATCTCATCCTCTCCATAGGTCTGGTCAATCTGTTTGGGGGCGGGCGACACCAGCACTTCCAGACCGCGCCGGACGCCCGCCATAATCGCGGCCAACTCGCGCGCCGGTTCGACCAGCTTCGTGTGGATAAACAGGGAGGTGGCGGAGAACTGCCGCTGCGCCTGATCGATGGTCGCGCTCACCTGCTCGACCTTGTCGCGCGCCGCGACGGCCGTGTAGCCGACGAGTTGCTTGAGTTCGCGCACCTCTTCCTTGATGAGCGCCGAGGACTCCGAGAAGTGTACGGAGGCCGTCGCCAGATGCGACGACATCAACGTCATCTGATCGGCGACCTCTTTGCCCTGCGCCGCGATCTCTTTCACCTGCTCGCTCATCAGCGCCACGCGATCCAGCAAAGGCTCTGCGCGCCGTTCGAGGTTGCCGACCATCACCACCACGCGCCGCACCGCGACCGCCATCGAGACGAGCGCAGCCGCGACGCCGAGGAACGCCACGGCGACGATCACCAAGACCCAGAACGCCGGATCACTCGTGCTCATTTGAAAAGCCAGCAGGCACATAAAGTATTTCGGAATGCGGATTTCGGATTGCGGATTGACGGGCAAAGCGGAGCAGCAAGAGTCCTCTTGTTTTTAATCCGCAATCCGCAATCCGAAATCCCAAATCGTTAGGGTTTTTCCGGTTCGTAGGCCGGAGCTTGATTGAGAATGTTGGAGCTTTCGGTGCGGCGTTTCTCTTCGGCGTAGGCGCGCTTGCCGGCGTCGATGGCGGCCGACAAATTTTCGCCGCGCTTGGCGGCCGCCTGCCGCGCCGCACCCGCCACTTCGCCCGCTTTGCTCGACGCCGTCGAGTAAAGTTCCGTCGCGCGCTCGCGCGAAACTTCATAATACTCGTTGGCCTTGTCGCGCGCGCGATCCACGCCCTGCCGCGTCGCGTCGGCGATGTCGCCGCGCAACTCCCGCCCCGACTTCGGCGCGAACAACAGCGCTGCCAGCGCGCCCACCGCGCCGCCGATCAGGAAGCAAGTGAGTTGCGTCGAAAGTCCGGACTCTTCTGCGCGCCGCGTGCGTTGCATCTGTACACCTTGCCTTGACATCGCCATGACCTCTTTTCTTCGAGCCGGGGCACGTTCACGCCCCCGCGTTTGGTGTCTGAAAAACTGAACGATTGTCTTCCCGCGCAAAAACTATAACAAAGAGGCACAAAGAGGCGCAAGAAACGCTCATTAGAAGAGAGTCAAAATGCCGGTCGCGGCATCTTCATAAAGAGCTTTAATTGCTTCGTAGTGAGAGCGGAGCAGTGATGCGATCTCTCTCGTCTCACAGTTGCCGCGCCTGATCCAGATAACTTTAGGCGGGTAACCCGACAACATGCTCAGGTCGCTGTAATCCGCGTCTTTGGTGACGACGATGAAATCGCTGAGACGTGCGTATTCCCAGATGACCTGATCGGAAGCTTGATCCAGACCGAGGAGATAAACATGCGTGGAGTCTGGATAGAGATGAGACAGTTGGGCGAGGAGGCGAGGAGAGAGGTTATGGTCGAAGAGCAGTTTCACCCCTGAACTACCATTTGCTGTCGCTCGCGGTCGGCGGCGTAACTGAGGCAAGCGAGGATGTCTTCTCTGGTGAGGTACGGGAAATCATCCAGAATTTCCTGCTCCGTCATCCCGGCAGCAAGATAAGAGAGCACGTCGTAAACGGTGATACGCATCCCCCTGATGCAAGGCTTTCCGCCACGCTTGCCCGGCTCGATGGTGATGAGTTCCTTGTAATTCACGCTTCAATTCTAGCACGCGCAGCTAATGGCTGGCAGCAGCGACCGGGGATGAGTGTTGCTGCCTGCTGCCCGAACGACTAACTTGTGGCGAGTCGCGAAGCATCCGCGTGTTTGTCTTGAGGAGTTCGCGGCTTGAGTTTTCGCCAATAGTAAATCACGAGCACGATGGCTAGGGTCTGGCCGAGCGAGGTCGCCCAGAGTTGACGCCACGGTTCGGGCAGCAGCAGGAGGACGCTGCCGGAAAAGGCCGCGACCGCGCCGAAGTAGCCGCCGATCATCTTGACGAGATGTTCGTAGAGCCAGAGGTTCGGCGAGAAGGGACGCGCGAGCGGGCGCGCGAAACGATAGAGGTCGTAAACGGCATAGAGCACGCTCCCGACGCCGAGCGAGTAGACGACCGGCAGGTTCTTCGTGATTCGGCCGCCCGCGCCGAGCGCGATGAGCAACGCGCCGACGGCGAGAATGACCTGGGTGACGAGCCAGTCGAGGGCGCGCGCCCTGTGGCTCGCGTTCAGGTCGGGGCGTTTGCGCGAGAGGACGCGATAGCCGGAGAAGATCGCGACGGCGGAGGCGGCCGTCAGCCCGGCGAAGTAAGGGTTGAGGCTGATGAGCGTGAGCACGGTGGACGTGCCGATGACGACGCACATCGCATGGAGAAACAGCCTGCCGGATTTTTTGTGCGCCCGCCCGGCCGTCGCCGCAGTAGTGGCCGGCGCGGGCTTTCGTGTGACGAGCGCGATGAGGCCGATGACGACCGCGAGACTTCCGGCGGAGATGTGTGCGACCAGCAGGATCGAGGACAGAGATTTCATAGCGCGAGGGTCACTTCCGGCGGTCGAACTTAATGGCCGCCCCGAACCTTACGCACACAACACAGCGGATGTTCCCCTTCCGCCCAACTAAATACTCGCTACTGCCGCGCGAGGAACTCGCATATCTTGTGCGAGAGGTCTTCGGCGGCGGGCGCGTCGTAGTTGCCCGCGACGACGACGGTGTAACTGCCGTCCCGAAACATCAACAGAGACGAGTTGATGCCGGAGTTTGCCCCGCCGCCGCTGTGCCCGCGTATCTCGCGCCCGCCCGCGAGCACTTCCGACGCGAACCCGTAACCATACTTCTCATTCGCGCGCGGCGAACCCGTCAGCGAGACCTTTGCGCCCGTGACGAGTTCGGTCATTCGCGCGCTCAGTAGTTTGTGCGCGCTCAGGGCGCGTGCGAATTTCAGTAAATCCAGCGCGCTCGCATAGCCGCCCCCGGCCGGACTCCCGCGCCACGGCAGGAACGCGATGTTCGAGCGACGCGGATCGATTCCGAGCGGGTCGTCTTGAAAGCGCGCGTAGCCGACCGCCAGATTCGGCACGACCTCCGTCAACTCATAAGAATCGCTGTCCGTCATCCCGGCCGGCCGGTAAATATGCTCGCGCACGTAGTCGAAATAACTACGTCCCGACACGCGCTCCACGATTGCGCCGAGCACGACGAAGCCCGCGTTGCTGTAACTGACACGCGCGCCCGGCTCGAAGCGCAGCGGCCGTCCGGCGAAGAGCGGAAAGTAGTCTGCGGGCTTCACGTAGCGCTCGCGGTGCGGGCGAAACTCCGGGTTGTCGAAAAAGTCGCCGAGCCCGGACGTGTGCGTGAGCAGTTGGTGGACGGTGACTTTTTCCGCGACCTGCCGGTTCGGATAATCGGGGAGCACTTTCGCCAGCGTGTCCTCGAAAGAGAGTTTTCCGGCCTCGACGAGTTGGGCGATGGCGACCGCCGTGAACATCTTGTTCATCGAACCGAGATTAAACTTCGTGTCCACGCGATTCGCGACGCCGAAGCTTTTCTCCGCCATGCCGTAAGCGCCTTGAAAAATTGTACGGTCGCCTTTGCCGACCAGCACGACGCCGGAAAAGCGATCTTCTCCGACGAGCGTCTCCACGTGTCGTTTGATCTCTTTCATCGCGTCGGCTTCGCTCAACTTACTCTGCGTCCATGCGTCCAAGCGTTCGGCCTGCGGGTCGCGGATGCCGAACGCGCCCACGCCGGAGAGTTTGTCCGGCTGCTCGCGGCTCAACATGAAGAACATCCGCGCCCAGTGTTTGCCCCGTCGGCTGCGCACGTCGAGCACCAGAAATCTCTCGTTGCTGTCGGGCGAAACCTGCATCACGTCGAGGCCGCCGCTCTGCTCGGAGAGCTTTTTGAAGAAGGCCAGCCAGGCATCGGGCGGCGTCTCTTTGAGCGTCGCTGCGGAAAAGTTTGTTTGAATGAAATCGAGTTGCGCGCTCGGCTCACCACCGTTGAGAACCTTGAGCAGCGCGCCCGACACTTTCCCGACGGGCGACGCGGGCAACTCCGCGCGGGCGTTTTGCTGCTGCGCAAAGCCTGAGACGGCGATTGAAATCTGGAAGATAAATAATAGCGAGAGCCGGGCGGCTCTCACGCAATATCCTGCATGCGCGAACGAACTTGTGAATCTCACGACGCGACCTCCGCTGATGCATCCCTTCCCGGCGGTTGAGTTTTTACATCACACTAGAGAACACCGCCCGCGCGTCGTTTGTGGCAGATATTTGGAGGGCGAACAGGCCATGCGGCCGCGTGCGTCGAGAAGCGTTCTCTTCCGCGCGTGCGCCCGCGCGAGTTACTTGAAGAGGTGCTTCAACTTGTCGTAGTCCCAGCACAGTAGATAAATGTTCGCCAGCAACATCAACCCGGTGATGATGTTCGTGCCGCGAAAGTTGAGCGAGACGGTGATGACGAAAATATTCAGGATGAGCGGGAAGTAGACGAGCGCGCCGATGGTCGCCGTTCTGGGGATGAGCAGAAGGAGCGCGGCGGCGAGTTGGCACAGGCCGAGGAAGCGCCAGTAGAAGCCCGTGCGATACATGGCTTCAAAGAAGAACCCGACGGGGTTGTCGAGGCCGAGGATGGTGAAGCGATTGCCGAGCACCTTCGTGATGCCCGACGGGGTGAAGGCGAGCGCGAGAAGTATTCTGTTGAAGACGGTGAAGATTCTTAACAGTCTCCCGGCTCTCACCGTGGCGTGCGCGCGCGCCGGCAGAGAGTCCCCGTCCATAGTTGTGTAGAAGCTGTCCATACCAGTGTAAACGCCGAAACGGGGCGGCCGATTAACAGGCGTGTAAATTTCTTCGACGCTGCGCCCCGGCATGCGCGCCGCTTCATCAGCCTTTGCCTTTAGCTTTCTGACGCGGCGGCCTCTCCGCGCGACGAATCTGTTGCACCCGCTCCGCGTAATCCTCTGCCTCGTAGGCACGCACGATCTCGCCGATTACCTCAAGCGGCAATTCCTCTGCGCGCTTAAAATTGATACAACTTTTCCCGCACTTCAGTTTGCCGCCCGCGGCCGTATCGAACTTCGCCTTCAACTCAGGAAACACGTAGAGCGGCATCAGGTACAGGCTGATGTAATTCTTCTGGTTCGCCAGCGCGACCAGCCAATCATCGCCCGCCTTGAAACTCAAAAACTTCTCGCCCACCTCTTCCGCGTACCCCTGCGGCACGTGCTTGCGCACCGCCTCCCACACGCGCTCGATCTCTGCGCGCCGGTCTGCGGGCAAGCTGTCAAGATACTGTCTGTAGGCGAGCGTCTGCGCCTTTACCATTATCTTCTCCCTTTTTGTCCGGCCTGCTGTTTTGCGGCCCTTCAAGATATTCCACGATGTACTTTTTCAAGCCGCCACTCTTCCAATCGGGAGGCAAGGACTTCTGAAATATTTGCTCGATTGCGTGCAAACCGAGCATCCGGTAACTCTCGAACTGCTGCTCGCTGAAAAACTGATCGCTGATTGATTCGTGGGGAAATTTGAGATTGGCCTTCGCGTAGTTGAAAACGTCGGGCGGCTCCTCCCTCGTCAGCATCGGCTTAATGTAGATCAGAACCCCGTCGACAGCCCCTTCGGCCTCGTCCACTCTCTTGTAGCGGATTTCGCCGATGGCGCAGTAGGTTTTGGGGGCGTTAGGCTCTTTCGAGTAGTTGATGATG
>DASVPS010000261.1:0-9587 GCA_036389555.1 Pyrinomonadaceae bacterium | reverse complement strand
AGTAATCAGTGATGAGCAGAGAGAGAAGGGAGAGAGAGTAGAGAGAAGAACTAAATACTCTCCCCCCGATCATTGATTACTCAAGACTAACGTTTCGAGAACTGGAAGCGCTTGCGCGCACCCTTCTGTCCGTACTTCTTGCGCTCTTTGATGCGCGGGTCGCGGGTGACGAGTCCGGCCTGTTTGAGGGTCGGGCGCAGTTCGGCGTTGAACTCCATCAGGGCGCGCGTGATGCCGTGGCGAATCGCTCCGGCCTGACCGGCGGGGCCGCCGCCGGCAACGTTGACGAGGATGTCGAACTTCGACGCCGTCTCGGTCAACTGCAGGGGCTGGCGAATGACCATGCGCAACGCCTGATTCGGGAAATACTGATCGAAGTTCTTCTTGTTGACCTGAATCTCGCCCGTGCCGGGGCGCAGGTAGACGCGCGCCGTCGAAGTCTTGCGCCGTCCCGTTCCGTAATACTGAGTGTCAGCCACGATGTTTCGTCCTTAGAAATCTGAAAAAGGTGTTGAGCTTACTGTTGCTGCTGCCCGGCGCGCGGGTCGATGGTCAGCGGTTCGGGTTTTTGCGCCGCATGCCGGTGGTTGGCGTCGGCGTAGACTTTGAGCTTCTTGCCCATCGCCTTGCCCAGTTTGTTCTTCGGGAGCATGCCGCGCACGGCGAGTTCGATGACGCGCTCCGGGTGCTTCGCGAATTGATCTTTGACGCTGATTTCGCGCAGGCCGCCCGGATAGAGCGTGTGATGGCGATAGACTTTCTGTTCGGCCTTCGAGCCTTTGAAGACGGCCTGCCGCGCGTTGATGACGATGACGTGATCGCCCATGTCCATGAACGGCGTCCACTGCGGGTTGTTCTTGCCGGACAAAACACGCGCCACTTCCGTGGCGAGCCGCCCGACCGTCTGCCCCGCCGCGTCAACGACGTACCATTTGCGTTTTTCTGCGAGACCTTGCCCGCTGGGAAAGTAAGTTGACATAGATAACTCTCTCGGAAAATAGCGTCTGAAACGCGAACGAGTAGAATACTTAACGGGGCGGAAAATTGTCAAGTTAAAGAGCGGGGTTAAGTGCGTGAGGTGCGACGATTTGGCGCGACATTTGACGCGACAAGGGCGTGGAAAGTCGTGTATCATGCCGCCCACCTTCCAAGGGGTTTACTCTGGCAGCATCCGGCGTGGTTCAGAAGATGTGGCCTCACCAGAAAATAAGGAGAAACGTTATGCGAAGAGTAAAAACTATTGTGGCTGTCTTGTGTCTTCTCGCGGCGATGGCCGCCGGGGCACAGGCGCAGAATACCTATACCTCGGCGACGGCCGCGGCGGCTCCGCAGAAGTCGCTCTACGACCGTCTCGGCGGCCTGGACGCCATCAAGGCGGTCGTCGGCGAATTTGCGGCGCGCGCGCTGGCCGACGAGCGGATCAACAAAAAGTTCGCCAAAACAGACGCCACGCGCCTGACGCACTTCCTCGTCGAGCAGGTTTGCGCGGCGACGGGCGGCCCCTGTGTCTACAGGGGCAACAACATGAAGAAGGCGCACAAGAACATGAAGGTGACGGAGGGCGAGTTCAATGCGCTCGTAGAGGATTTGGTGAAGGCGCTCGACAAGTTCAACGTGCCGGAGGCCGAGAAGAACGAGTTGCTCGGCGCGCTGGCACCGATGAAGGCCGACATCGTAGAAGTCCCCGGCAACGCGACCGGCACAGCCCTGCCCGCCAACTTCAAACCCGCCAAGCCGCTCCCGAAGGCTAGAACCGCCGCCGGTCCGGCAAAGAAAAAGGGCAAGTAGGACGGTGAAGGGCAGGTGAAGGGCAAAGCCGCGGAGCAGAAGAGAATTTAAAGTCGCTTCAAAGCGCCGCGCCGCCACCTCTTATTTAAAGCCCTGCGTCACTATCCCTTATTAAAGCCCCACGCGACCGGCTTCGGATTTACCAAAACTAAAAGAGGCTCTCAGGTGCGACGACCTGAGAGCCTCTTTTAGTTTGCGCAAATGGGAACTCGCTTACGGCTTGTCGGGCGCCGACGGGTTCGGATTATCGGTGCCGCGCTTCAACTTCGGCGGCGCGTCCTTCTGGTCTTTCTGATCGCTCGTGCCGGCCGGAGCGTCGGGCGGGGCGGGCGTGCGGCGTTTGAGCGTCGGGCGGCGCGGCCCGCCGTCCTCGCCGCCGGCGAGATCGCCTGCAGTCGAAGCCTTCGCGTTCGACAGACGCATCAGGCGTCCCTTGACGCGCTGGAATTCCGAAGTGCTCAACACATACTCCTCGCGCTCCGGGAAACGCGAAACGAGTATCTGCGACGCCTGAAGTCGTTCGGCCGACTGCGGGTGCGAGGCGAAAGTCTTGGCGAGGAAGCCCGGCTTCTTCTTGTTCTTCGAGGCGAGTTTTTCAAACATCGTCGCCATCGCGTTCGGGTCGTAACCGGCGGCGTAGAGATACTGCGTGCCGAGCCTGTCGGCTTCCGCCTCCGCGCTGCGGCTGAACTTCGAAAAGAGCGCGGCCAAACCAAGCCCGGCCGTGTTCTGGTAGATGAGACCGGGGATGCCGCCGAGGAAGATCGAACCGGCCATCGCCAATCCCTGCCAGAGGTTCGCCTTCGCGATGTTTTCCATCGCATGACGCGCGGCGACGTGCGCGATCTCGTGCGCCATGACGCCCGCGATCTCCGCCTCGTTGTCGGCGGCGAGCAGCAGACCCTTGTTGACGTAGAAGAAGCCGCCGGGCAGTGCGAAGGCGTTCACTTCGTCCGAATCAATGACTTTGATGGTGAAGGGGATTTTCGCGTCCGAGTGGAGCACGACGTTCTGGCCGACGCGGTTGACGTATTCGGTGATCACAGGGTCGTCTATGAACTTCGCCTGCCGATCAACTTCCGCCGCGAGTTCGCGCCCGAAGGAGACCTCTTTCTCAATCGAACCGCTCATCGAGGCGATAAAGCCGCCGTTGATCTTGCGCTTGCCGATCTGGCTGGGGTCTTCGTCGGTCGAGAGCGGCTTGCCTTTGGCGACCTCCGCCTTCTTCTTGGCGTTGGCGGCCTCGGCGGCGTCTTCTCTGTCCTGCTTCTCGGAGGCCTCTCTGGCCTTCTGTTCGGCGGCGGCCTTTTCGCTCGGCGAGGCCTGTTTCTGCGGCGCGGCGAGCGCGGCGGACGCGCCTCCGGCGACGAGTGCCCAGACGAGCGCGAGAGCCGTGATGCTGCGTGAGAGTTGGTTGAACATGGCGGAAAATCTCCAGAATTTCATCGAACAACTGTGGCCGCCGGGGAGTGTTGCTCATCCCTGTTGTCAGGCCGAAGTCGCTGAAAAGGTGTTCTTGCGACGTGAACTTGCTTGTGCGTCAGGGTTTCGCGCTTTGAATCGTCGGGCGGCAACGTCCGCGACGGCGGAGGCGTTGCACTGGACGGCGTTAAAGCGCGTAACCCTTTGATGCAGGCAGCGGCGCAAGTGGTTGCGCAGTGGCCGCCCGGCGTCTTTACAGGGGCGCGCCCGTAAAAACCGTCCAAAATAACCCTCTGTACGGTGTTTGTCGTCCGGGGCATTATAGCAGTGTGCGGCCAAAAGTATAGAGTTTGTGTCACGCGCGGCGCGCATAAAAGCATATTGATTGCGCCCCTTCGCGCGCTCGTGTTACAGTCGAAAGTGCCTTGCCTGCCCGCGCCGTGACGGCGTCACGGTCTGCTTTTTCCCCTCCCACATCGCAAGCGGATGAAACGAACACAGGATAAGATCAAGGATTTGGTCGAGCCGCAGGATTTCGACGACGTGCGGGACTTTGCCGCCGACCCTGCCCGCGCGCTCGCCGCCTACCGCTTCACGGACGCCACCTCCGACCTGCTCGCCCGCTGGCTCGACGTGCTCGCAGATTTGCCGCGCGGCCACGGCGCGGCGCACGCGCTCGCAGGGATGCGCGGCGTCGGCAAAAGCCACACGCTCGCCACTTTCGGCGCGCTCATCGCCGCCGCCGAACGCCCCCACACGCAGATCACGGACGCGCACGTCGCCGCCAGCGCGCGCCGCCTGACGAACCGCCGCCATCAGGTCGTCCGCGTCGGACGCGGCACGCGCCCGACGCTGCGCGACGAACTGGTCGAAGCCTTCATCGCCGCCTACGGCGGGAGCGCGGCCGATTGGGCGGGCGACCCGGCCGCATGGCTCGCACAGGCGGCCGCGCGCTCTTCGCGCACGCCGGCCACGCTCGTCATCCTCGTAGACACGGCCTTCGGCCGCGAGGCTCGCGTCAAACGAGACGACGGGCCGCTCCTGAGCGAACTGGCCGTAGCCGCGCGCGATGCGAACGCCTTCGTCGCCCTCGCGCTCGACGACGACATCGCGGGCGCGGAAGGCGTCAACGTGGCGCTGGCGCGCACCTTCCAGATTGACTATCTCGAACCCGAACATCTCTATCACGTCGCCAACATCTACGTCCTGCGCAAGAACGCCCCGGCGCGCGACGCGCTGCACGAAATCTACCTCTCGCTGCGCCAGAGTGTGCCGAACTTCAATTGGAGCGAGCCGCGCTTCGCCGCGCTCTACCCCGTCCATCCGCTCGTCGCAGATACGTCCTCCTCCGTGCGCCTCTATGCGCCGACCTTCGCCTTCCTGCCCTTCGCCGCCTCGGCCGCACGCAACGCCGTCAATCGCCCCGCGCTCTCGCTCATCCTCCTCGATGAAGTTTTCGACCACAGCGAGGACGACCTGCGCCGTTCCGACGACTTGCGCGACGCCTTCCGCGTCTATGACGAACTGGCGACGAAAGCCGTCGCGCAGTTTCCGGCGATGCAGCGCTTGCAAGTGCGGCTCGTGTTGAAAAGTCTCTTCGTGCTCTCGCTCGACGGGCGCGGCGCGACGGCGCGCGATCTGTGCGCTGCGCTCCTGTTTCAAGATGAGCAGTCGCAGGAGGCGGCCATCGAGCGCGTCGAGGAGACGTTGAAGCGCCTGAGCGAACTCGCGCCGCAACGCGGCCTCGCGGCGCACGCCGCCGGCGAAGAGTTGCGCTATCGTTTTCAGGTCAGCGCGGCGGCCGACTTCGACGACGCCCTCGCCGCCTCAAGCGAGTCTCCGGCGATTGACGACAAGGCCATCGCCGCGCTGCTCCGCACGCTCGCCCGCGCGCGTTTTGAAGACTGGCCTTTCACAGATGAACAGGAACCGGCGCACGCGGATGTCGAAGTGATGTGGCGCGGCTCGGCGCGCATCGGTCGGCTCACGCGCCGTGCGGCCGGCAACGCATCGGCGGTCAACTTAACGGGCGACACGACGGGCAACACAGCGAGCGACGCGACGGCCGACACGCCTGGCGCTACGGCGGCGGATGACGCGACGATCTCTGTCGTGAATGCTGCGATGGGCGACGTGGCGGGCGGCGGGTACGAGTGGCAACTGTCTGTGCTCGACACGGGGTGCGATGTCGCCGGAAATGTTTCTGCCGACGCCGCCGCTGTAGCGCGACCCGACGCGGGCACTACAACGGCGGCAGCGGATGCGCCCTTCAAAGTCATCTGGCAGCCCAACGAATGTTACGCGGAAGAGTTGAGCATCCTGCGCCGTCTGATCGCGTTGCGCACCGATGCATCGCTCGCGGAATTCGGCGAGACGGCGCGCGCCGCCGCCATCTCGCTCGCCGCGCAGGCCGAACGCATCTGGTCGCGCCTCTATGTTGACGACGGGCGTCTGCTGGTTGACGGCGAGAGCATCGCCTTTACTGCGGAGGCGCGCGCCGCGCAGAGTTTCGCCCCGATGCTGGCCGACGCGCTCGCGCCCCGCTTCGCCGCGCGTTTCCCGCAGCACCCGCAGTTCAACGCGACGCCGGGCGAATCGGAAATCGCCCTCCTCGTCGATCATCTCTTCGGCGGCGGCAACGTCGCCGATGCCGCCGTCCAACAACTCGCGGAGACTTTCGCCGTCCCGCTCGGCCTCGCCACGCGGCGCGGCGACATCTACATCCCCGAAACCGGCGACGCAGTGCTCGGCCAGCCCTGGGTGCGCGAAGTCCTCGCGCTCGTTGACCGGGCGGGAAGCCGCGTCGTGCCTCTGGCCTCCGTGCATCGCGCCCTCGGCCGGCAGCCTTACGGGTTGTCGCATCGCACGCAATATCTCGTGCTCGCCGCGCTCGTCGCGCAGCGTCGCATCGAACTCTCGACCGCCACGGACGACCGCATCAGTCGCCGCACGCTCGGTTCGTCCATCAAGTGGGACGAAGTGGCAGGGGTCTGCCGCGCCGCCGAAATTCATCACAACGCGGAGGAACTGACCGCTTGGGCGCGACTGTTGACGGGCGACGCGACGCTCGTTTCAATCGCCGACGCAGACGCGCGCGAGAGCGTGCGCGCCGCGCTCTCGGCGTGGCTTGCGGCCTGGCGAGCAGAGACGGTGCTCAAAGAATTCGACGCGCTGCCCGATGCCGGTCTGACCACTCGCGCGTGGGACTTGGCCGCGGCCGTGCGCCGCACGTTCGGCGCGGCCGCCGACGCCGTGGCCGACGCGCTCGCCGGCAGCCTCTCGCTCGAAGAAGGCTTGCAGCGCGTTGCGGACGTTTACGGCGACGCGCCCGAACAACTCGCGCGCGCCGCAGAGCAACTCGCCGCCCTGCGCATCTACACGGCCGGCATCGTCCGCCGCGAGAGCATGCGCGCCTACCTCTCGGCCGCCGAACTGACGACGCTCGAAGTGATCGAGAGCGCGCGCCGCGAGTTGCTGCTCATCGCCGACGACCCGCACAGCCTCTTCGACGCCGCGCGCACCGAACGCTTTGAACTGCTCTGGCAGGAATTCCAGGCGTGTTACACAGAGCACTACACAGACCTGCACGCGCGCGCCGTCGGCGACGGGCGCAACCACATGGCGCTCGACGAGTTCACGCGCGGCGCGGAGTGGCGCGACTTTGAAGCCCTCGCCGGGCTGCCCTTCGTCGCGCCGCAGATGTGGGAAGAGGCCGCATCGCTGCTCGCCGAGGTGCGCAACGCGCGTTGCGATATGCCGGTCGCGCGTCTGCTCGCCAAACACCCGCGTTGCGCCTGTGCGTTTCGCCTCGCGCGCGCCGAACAATATCTCAACGCCGCGGCGCTCCTCGCCGACATCACCGAGCGCGGGCGCGCTGCCTATCGCCGCACGCTCGCGCGCTTTCACGCGCACCTCACGCACGCTCTCAACCTGCTCGCCACCGACGCGAACGACGCCGAGACCGCGAGCCGCGCCTACGCCCTCGCGCACCGCTTCGTCCAGAGACAAACTCCGACGCATTTCACGCACGCCGACGCGCGTCTCATCACGCGCGCGCTGGAGAAGACGCCGCCCGCAGAGCCTCTGCGCGCACGTCTGCCGGGAGGCATCATGCGCGGCCTCGTCACGCGCGACGAACTTGCGGCGCGCTGGCAACAGTGGTTTGATGAACTGCCCTACGATGCAGCGCTCTTCGAGATCATGTTCGAGAACAACGGCGATGCCGCGTGAGCCACGAGACGGGGACGAGAAAAAGATAAAGAGAGCGGGCGCAGCAATCCTTCCGGCAAAGGCGCGCAAAGATAAAACGTCGGCGTCAACCGCGCGAACTCCAAGGGGGCGAAAAGTAGACGCGCCTCAAGCGAACGCGCCTAAAGTAAACACGCCTAAAGTGAACGCGCGCAAAGTAGAGATGCGGGAAGCCGACGCGCGGGAAGTGAGAGCGCGAGAGGTAAAGATAAAAAATTCACGCGCGGCTTCTTCGGCCGCGGTGCGCCCCGGTTCGTCTGAACTGCCGCGCGTCGCCGTCATCGGCGCGGGGCGGCTCGGTTCCGCGCTCGCGCTAGCGCTGAACGGGCGTGGCTACCGTGTCGTCGCCCTCGTCGCACGCCGCGTCGCCCATGCCCGGCGCGCCGCCAGATTCCTCTCGCCGCGCCCGCTCGCGCTCGCCGCAACGCAGTTAGACTCGCTCCCGGACACCGTAGACCTCTTCATCATCACCACGCCCGACGATCAGATCACGCAAGTTGCCGCACGGCTCGCCGCAGTGTCGGCCGCGCGAGGCGCGCAACCGGCGCGTCGCCGCCGTCAGCGCATCGCCCTGCACGCAAGCGGCGCGCTCCCCTCGAACGCGCTCGCGCCGCTCGGCGCACACGGTTTTAGTCTCGGCTCGCTCCACCCGCTCGTCTCGATTAGCGACCCGGCGGGCGGCGCGCGGAATCTGCAAGGGGCTTTCTACTGCCTCGAAGGCGAAGCGCGCGCGCTCACCGCCGCGCGCAAGATCGTGCGCGCCCTCGGCGGCCAAAGTTTCTCCGTCGCCGCGCGCGACAAATCCCTCTACCACGCGGCGGCCGTCATCGCGTCCGGCCACACGGTCGCGCTCTTCTCGCTCGCCGCCGAACTCCTCGTGCGCTGTGGCCTCGGCGAAGCGCGCGCGCGCCGCGTGCTCCTGCCGCTGCTCGCGAGCACGCTCGACAATCTGAAATCGCGCGCTCCCGAAGAAGCCCTGACCGGCACGTTCGCCCGCGCAGACCTCTTCACCGTGCGCAAGCACCTCGCCGCGCTGCAAGGTGCCGCGGGCGTGCGCGACGCGACCGCCGTCTATGCCCTCCTCGGCGAGCGTTCGCTGCAACTGGCCGCACGCCGCCGCAAGTTCGATTCATCCGTCGCCGAAGAGATCGTGCTGCTGTTGCGTGAAGCGTTTGGCGCATCCCGCAACGCATGAGACGATGCCGGGGCAGGAATGAACTTGGATGCCGGCACAACTCGAAACGCGGGCACGCGACAAATAAAAGCAGCGGCGGCGATTGTCTTCTCTCCACGCAAAATCCTTTGCGGCTCCTGCCGATTTATCCCTCGCTTGCGCGGCGCGCGTCGTTGGCGTTAGAGTTAGCGCCAACATTCCCCCTGATCTGCTGCAACCCGGAAAGGATTAGTCGAAGCCGCGATGCCTAATGCGCCAAGCGTCAGTTACAGTTCGACCCTGCGTGTCAAACTATCGAGCCGCACCGGCACGCTCGGAGAGTTGACGACCGCTCTCGGCCGCGCCGGGGCGGACATCGGCGCGATTGACATCGTCAATGCCTCGCGCGACGCCATCACGCGCGACATCACTTTCACAGCCTCTTCGAGCGAGCACGTCAAAGAGATCGTCGAGGCGGCGCGCGACATAGACGGCGTCGAAGTCATCAACGTCTCCGACCGAACCTTTCTCCTGCACCTCGGCGGCAAGATCGAAGTCGTCTCGAAGTCGCCTCTGAAGACGCGCAATGATCTCTCGATGGCCTATACGCCCGGCGTCGCGCGCGTCTGCGAAGCCATCCACCGCGACCCGGAAAAGGCCTTCACGCTCACCATCAAACGCAACACCGTCGCCGTCGTCACCGACGGCACGGCCGTGCTCGGCCTCGGCGACATCGGCCCCGCCGCCGCGATGCCCGTCATGGAAGGCAAGGCGATGCTCTTCAAAGAGTTCGCCGGTGTGGATGCGTTCCCGATCTGTCTCTCGACGAAAGACCCGGACGAGATCGTACGCACGATCAAACTCATCTCGACCGCCTTTGGCGGCATCAACCTCGAAGACATCTCCGCGCCGCGCTGCTTCGAGATCGAAGAACGGCTCAAAGAGGAACTCGACATCCCTGTCTTTCACGACGATC
>DASVPS010000260.1:0-11006 GCA_036389555.1 Pyrinomonadaceae bacterium | reverse complement strand
CGCGGCCGACCGTGGTGTTGATGACGCGGCTCACGTTCTCCTGCAAGGTGGCGCGCATGATGTCCTGCGTGTCGTGCTCCTGCGTGAGATCGATGAGGTCGTTGCGCAGGCGCAGTTTGATGGGCGTCTGCGTCGTGACTTCCTTCGCGTCGAGCGCGAGCAGCACTTCGTCCGTGTTGGCGAAGACGCGCCCCTCGCCTTTGGAGCCGGCGCGGTCGCGCGTCAGGTAGTAACACCCGAGCACGATGTCCTGCGACGGCACGGCGATGGGCTGACCCGACGCCGGGCTGAGGATGTTGTTCGACGCCAGCATCAAGACGGTCGCCTCGATCTGCGCTTCGGGCGAGAGCGGGATGTGGACGGCCATCTGGTCGCCGTCGAAGTCCGCGTTGAACGCCGTGCAGACGAGCGGGTGAATCTTGATCGCCTTGCCTTCCACGAGCACCGGCTCAAAAGCCTGTATGCCGAGACGGTGCAGCGTCGGCGCGCGGTTCAAGAGCACGGGATGCTCGCGGATCACCTCTTCGAGAATGTCCCACACGACCGGCTCCTGCCGGTCAACCATCTCGCGCGCCTGCTTGATCGTCGCGGCGTATTGCTGCTTCTCAAGCTGGTTGTAGATGAACGGCTTGAACAACTCCAGCGCCATCTTCTTCGGCAGGCCGCACTGGTGTAGTTTCAACTCCGGCCCGACGACGATGACGGAACGCCCCGAATAGTCCACGCGCTTGCCGAGCAGATTCTGGCGGAAACGACCCTGCTTGCCCTTCAAGGTGTCGCTCAAAGATTTCAAGGGGCGATTGTTGACGCCGCGCAGCACGCGGCCGCGACGGCCGTTGTCGAAAAGGGCGTCAACCGCTTCCTGAAGCATGCGCTTTTCGTTGCGCACGATGACTTCGGGCGCGCGCAACTCCATCAACTTCTTCAGACGGTTGTTGCGATTGATGACGCGCCGGTAGAGATCGTTCAAGTCGGACGTGGCGAAGCGTCCGCCGTCGAGCGGCACGAGCGGGCGAAGTTCGGGCGGGATGACCGGGATCACATCGAGGATCATCCAGTTCGGCTGATTGCCCGACTTGCGGAACGACGTGACGACCTTGAGCCGCTTGGAATACTTGAGCTTCTTCTGCTGCGAAGTCTCGTCCTTCATCTTGACGCGCAGGTCAACGGAGAGTTCTTCGATGTTGACGATGGCGAGCAGTTCCTTGATCGCCTCCGCGCCCATCTTGGCGACGAACGCGCCGGGAAAGTCGCGCATCAGTTCGCGGTAACGCTCGTCGGTCAGGAGTTCGCGCTCCTTAACGGGAGCGTCGCCCGGATCGATGACGATGTAGGACTCGAAATAGAGCACCTTCTCAAGCTCGCGCAAGGGGATGTCGAGCAGGTGGCCGATGCGCGAAGGCAAGCCTTTGAAGAACCAGACGTGCGAGCAGGGCGAGGCCAGTTCGATGTGGCCGAGGCGTTCGCGGCGCACCTTCGCCTGCGTCACTTCCACGCCGCACTTGTCGCAGATCACTCCGCGGTGCTTCATGCGCTTGTACTTGCCGCACAGGCATTCCCAGTCCGTGACGGGGCCGAAGATGCGCGCGCAAAACAGGCCGTCGCGTTCGGGTTTGAACGTGCGATAGTTGATCGTCTCCGGCTTCGTCACTTCGCCGTGCGACCACTGGCGAATCTTCTCCGGCGAGGCGAGTGAGATGCGGATCGCTTCAAAGTCGGGCGCGAGTTGCGTTTTTTCTTGCTGGAATCGAAACACTTCTTATCTCCATTTCGGATTTCGGAATGCGGATTGCGGATTCAAGAACCTCTCGTCTTTTAATCCGCAATCCGAAATCTGCATTCCGCAATTGTTGTTATCCTTCCGTGCCGCCGAGCAGCGCGACGACCGGCTTGCCCGCGCCGTCGGCTGATTCGTCGGGTGCGGCGTTGCGGTCGATCAATTCGACGTCGAGGCAGAGCGATTGCAGTTCGCGCACGAGGACGTTGAACGATTCGGGCACGCCCGGATTGAAGTCGGCTTCACCTTTGACGATGGCCTCGTAAATCTTCGAGCGCCCGGCCACGTCGTCCGACTTGGCCGTCAGGAGTTCTTGCAGGATGTGCGCCGCGCCGTAGGCTTCCAAAGCCCAGACTTCCATCTCGCCGAAGCGCTGGCCGCCGAATTGCGCCTTGCCGCCGAGCGGCTGCTGCGTGATCAGGCTGTACGGCCCAATGGAGCGCGCGTGAATCTTGTCGTCCACGAGGTGCGAGAGTTTGAGCATATAGATGTAACCGATGGTCACTTTCTGCTCGAACGCTTCGCCGGAGAGACCGTCGTAGAGCACGGTCTTGCCCGAATCGCCGACGATGTCCGGCAACCCCTGCTCGCGCAGGCGCACGGTCGCTTCCTTCAACTTCTGCTTGATCTCCGGCTCGGTCGCGCCGTCGAAGACGGGCGTCGCGAAATGGACGCCGAGCACGCGCGCCGCCCAGCCGAGGTGCGTCTCCAAAATCTGACCGACGTTCATGCGCGAAGGCACGCCGAGCGGGTTCAGCACGATATCGACGGGCGTGCCGTCCGGGAGATACGGCATGTCCTCTTCGGGCAGGATGCGCGCAATGACGCCCTTGTTACCGTGACGCCCGGCCATCTTGTCGCCGACCGACAGTTTGCGCTTCATCGCGATGAAGACTTTGACCATCTTGATCACGCCGGGGGCGAGTTCATCGCCCTGACGCAGCTTCGAAATCTTGTCTTCGTAGATGTCCGTCAGAATCTTGACCTGACGATCCGTGCGATCTTCGTACTCTTTGACCTCGGCCGCCACGTCAACGCGCGTCGAAGTCAGATGCGCCTTGCGCAGCGCCTTCGGCTCGACGCCTGTGAGCATCTCGCGCGTGATGGTCTCGTTCTTCGGAATGCGGACTTCCTTGTCCACGACGAGATCGGCCGAGAGCTTGCGCCCCTCGAAGAGTTCGTAGATGCGTTGGTCGCGCTGTTCGCGAAGGATGCGCATCTCGTCTTCAAGGTCGCGCCGCAGGCGATTCTCTTCCTCTTCCTCAATCGCCATCGAACGCGCGTCGCGCTCCTGACCCTTGCGCGTGAAGACCTGTACGTCAACGACCGTGCCGTCAATGCCCGGAGGGCACTGCAAGGAAGCGTCCTTCACGTCGCCGGCCTTCTCGCCGAAGATGGCGCGGAGCAACTTCTCTTCCGCCGTCAACTGCGTCTCGCCCTTTGGCGTCACCTTGCCGACGAGGATCGAGCCGGGCTTGACCTGTGCGCCGATGCGGATGATCCCACTCTCGTCCAGATCGCGCAGCATGTTCTCGCCGACGTTCGGGATGTCGCGCGTGATCTCTTCGGGGCCGAGCTTCGTGTCGCGCGCCTCGATCTCCAACTCCTCGATGTGGATCGAAGTGTAGTAGTCGTCTTTGACGAGCCGCTCGGAGACGAGGATGGCGTCCTCGAAGTTGTAGCCGCGCCACGGCATGAAGGCGACGAGCACGTTGCGGCCGAGGGCAAGTTCGCCCTTGTCCGTGCAAGGCCCATCGGCGATGACCTGCCCCTTATCGACGCGCTCGCCGATGTTGACGATGGGTCGCTGGTTGATGCAGGTGTTCTGGTTCGACCGCTTGAACTTGGTGAGCGTGTAGATGTCTGCCGTCACCTCGCGCGAGATCGTGCCGTCCACGTTGTGGTCGGCTTTGACGATGATGCGTTCGGAGTCTACGTAATCCACCACGCCGTCGCGGCGCGCGGCGACGACCGCGCCGGAATCGCGCGCCGTGACGCGCTCCATCCCCGTGCCGATGTAAGGCGCTTCGGCGCGCAAGAGCGGCACCGATTGGCGTTGCATGTTCGAGCCCATCAGCGCGCGGTTCGCGTCGTCGTTCTCAAGGAACGGGATGAGCGAGGCGGCGACGGAGACGAGTTGTTTAGGGCTAACGTCAACGTAGATCAACTCGTCGCGCATGGCGACGACGAACTCGCCCGCTTTGCGCGCGGCGTTGCGCTCGTTGATGATGTTGCCCTGCTCGTCGAGTTCGATGTTGGCCTGTCCGACGACGTACTTGTCCTCTTCCCAGGCCGTCAGGTAGAACGGGTACGGCTCATAATCAGCCTTCTTCCCGTCCGCGCCGACGCGCTTGTTGGCCTTCTCGATGTCCTCCTGCAAGATGTGGTCGCCCGGCTTGTACTTAGTGTCGCCCCCGTTGATGACGCGCACGTATTCGACGACGCGGCCGCTCTCTACCTTGCGATAGGGCGACTCGATGAAGCCGAACTCGTTGATGCGGGCGAAGCACGACAAGCTGGAAATAAGACCGATGTTCGGCCCTTCAGGCGTCTCAATCGGGCAGATGCGTCCGTAGTGCGTCGGGTGTACGTCGCGAACTTCGAAGCCCGCGCGCTCGCGTGAGAGGCCGCCGGGTCCCAGAGCGGAGAGACGACGCTTGTGCGTGATCTCCGAGAGCGGATTGGTCTGATCCATGAACTGCGAGAGCTGCGACGACCCGAAGAACTCGCGCACGGCCGCCGTGACGGGCTTGGCGTTGATCAGGTCGCGCGGCATCGTCGTCTGCATCTCCTGCTGGATTGACATCTTCTCTTTGATGGCGCGCTCCATGCGCACGAGGCCGATGCGGAACTGGTTCTCTAACAGTTCGCCGACGGCGCGCACGCGGCGGTTGCCGAGGTGGTCAATGTCGTCTGCGATGAACTCGCCCGGATTGCGCCGCATCTTCAGGAGGTAAGAGATCACCTGCACGAAGTCGCTGGCTGACAGGAGCGGGTCGGCGATGCGGTCGCGCTCCGGGCGACCCATCTTGATGTTGAACTTCAGGCGGCCGACGCGCGAAAGATCAAACTTGCGGTCGTCGAAGAACATGCCTTCGAATAGACGATAGGAAGTCTGCACCGTCGGCGGGTCGCCGGGGCGCATCTTGCGGTAGATTTCGAGGAGCGCGTCAACCGGCTTGTTGATCACGTCTTTCTTGAGCGTGAGCGACAGCACCGAGCCGAGATCGTCTCGTTCGGGGAAGAAGGCGGAGAAATTCTGCACGCCCGACTCCGCGATCTCCTGCAACTTCGCAGGGTTGATCTCGGTGTTCGCTTCGAGGAGCACCTCGCCCGTCTCCATGTTCACCACGTCGGCGATGGCGTATGCGCCCTCGAACTGCTGCGTGTCAACTTCGACTTCTTTGACGTGGCCTTTGCGCAGGTCGCGCAGCGCCGAGGCAGTCACCTTCTTGCCCGCGCGCGTCACGGGTTCGGCGTGGCCGCGCACCTTGAGGTCGCTTTCAACCTTCATGCCGACGAGATTGCTCGCGCCTTCTTCGGCGACCTGTATGAAGAGTCGCCCGCCTTCGACGCGCACTTCGTCCACCGTGTAGAAGGCGCGCAGGATGTCCTCGTCGGAATAGCCCGCGTTCTTCACTGCGTCTTCGAGTTGGCCGTCCGTGTGGAACGCCTTCGGGTCAAACTGCGGGTTGAGCCAGATGCCGAGCGCGCGCAGGAAGATCGAGGCGAGGAATTTGCGCTTGCGGTCGATGCGCACGTAGAGCAGGTTCTTCTGGTCGTACTCGAACTCGACCCAAGAGCCGCGGTACGGGATGACCTTCGCCAGATAGACGGGCGACTTCTCGAAGAAGACGCCGGGCGAGCGGTGGAGCTGCGAGACGATGACGCGCTCCGTGCCGTTGATGATGAACGTGCCGTTGTCGGTCATCAAGGGGATTTCGCCGAAGAAGACCTCTTCTTCCTTGATGTCGCGGATGGACTTCGCGCCCGTCTCCTGATCAACGTCGAAGACGGTCAGACGAATCTTCACCTTGAGCGGCACGCTGTAAGTCATGCCGCGTTCCTGGCATTCCTGCTGGTCGTGCTTGTGCTTGAGGCCGACGGGTTCGCCGCAGTTGTCGCACAGTTGCGGGCGCACGGCGTTGAATGTGCCGCAGTTGTGGCACAGAGATTCGCCGGGCACGAGCGGGTCAACTTTGACGAGCGTGCCGCAGTTCTTACAATTGGCGCGCAGGTAACGCAGACCTTCGAGGCGGCCGCATTTGCACTGCCAGTTGCCGATGTGGTATTCGACGAAATCCAGTTCCGCCGTGCCGCGAAAATCCGAGATCGGGAAGACCGAGCGGAAGACGGCCTGCAGGCCCGTCGGCTCGCGCTCTTCGGAGAGCAAGTCCATCTGTAGAAAACGGTTGTAGGAGTCGCGCTGAATCTCGATCAAATTCGGGATGCGCGCCGCCGTCTTGATCTTCGAGAAGTCGTGACGGGTCGGCGGCTGGCTCAGGCGGCGACCGTGGCCGCTCGTGCTCGCTTGAAGCGGATTTGCAGACATCTTTATTATTCCTTTAGTGACAAATGAGGGGCGGCCAGTGACGAGTCAGAACAGTTCCGAGGTTTTCTGTCTCAAGTCACTTACCACCCGTCATTTTTTGCCCTTTTCGATAGAGACGACAAAACGCAGCCAGAGCGCACAAGTCTCTGACCGCTTCGATAAAAGTTTAGCGGTTGAATTTTCTCAAACTGACTGTGGGAGTAACGCCAACGCCTCAATACTCCCCTACCTTAGCCGCCAGGCGGCTCGACTGTCAAGAAACGAGTGACAGGTGACGGGTGACAAGTGACGAGTTAGAGACAAGCAGTTTTAACTTGTCACCCGTCACCTGTCACTCGTCACAGTCTTATTTGACTTCGACGGTGGCACCCGCATCCGCCAGTTTCGCGCGGATCGCTTCGGCCTCATCCTTCGTGACGCCTTCCTTGACGGCCTTCGGAGCGGCTTCGACCAAGTCCTTAGCCTCTTTCAGGCCAAGCGCAGTGATCTCGCGGACGACCTTGATGACGTTGATCTTGTTGCCGCCGGCGGCCTGCAGGATCACATCAAACTCGGTCTTCTCTTCCGCCGCCGGAGCCGCATCGCCGCCGCCGGCCGCCGGAGCCGCTGCCACGGCCGCCGCTGCCGCCGAGACGCCGAACACAGTCTCTAACTCTTTGACGAGTTCCGAGGCTTCCAAAAGGGTCATGCCCTTCAAATACTCAATAACGTCTTCTCTAGTTGCCATGATAACTAATTAACCTCCTCAAGGGTTCTGCTTGTTGTGTTCCTCGTTGATGGTTCGCAGCAGGAGAACCCACGGGACACTCCCCACAGTCCGTTGCATCCGAACTTTGACAAGCGTCTGAGCCATAGAGAACGACCTGACAAATCGTCCCGCCCGTTTTAACCGCGTCCAGCCACACTATTCAATTGCGGATTTCGGATTGCGGAATGCGGATTAGAAAACAACAACTCGCTGATACAAACTGTCCTGGTTTTCAATCCGCATTCCGCAATCCGCATTCTAAAATTCTAAGCGGCTTCGCCGCCGCCCTTCTGTTCGCCGATCTGTTTGACGACAATCGCCAGATTGCGCGGCACGGCCGACAGCACCGTGACCAGACGCTGCGCCTGACAATTGATCAGGAACATGATCTTCGAGATCAATTCTTCCTTCGGCGGCAGGCTCGCAATCGCCTCGACATCCTTCAACGCGACGACCTTGCCCTCGACCACGCCCGCCTTGAAGGTGAACACGTCCGGGTTGTCTTTGACGAACTTCGAGACCGCTTTCGAGAGCGTCACGGCGTCGGTCGTGCTCGTCGCAATAGCCGTCACGCCTTTGAAGTGCTCGGTCGCGCCCGCAAAGGCCGTCCCCTCGACGGCGCGGCGCGCCAGCGTGTTCTTGACGACCATGTATTTCGCGCCCACCTGATCCAACTGACGGCGCAGTTCCTGATCCTTGGTGACCGTGAGTTTGTTGAAGCCCATCAACATCGCGGAGGTCGCTTCCTGAAACTGCTTCGTGAGGGCTTCCAAATCTTGTTGCTTCTGTTCTCTGGTTTTCATCTCTTAAATCACGCTCCTCACAAAAGCTATTTCACGTAAGCCGTCTCGTCCAGCAGCACGCCCGGACTCATCGTGGCCGCGAGATTCACTTTCTTGACGTACTTGCCTTTGGCCGTCGAAGGCTTCGCCCTGACAACCGCGTCGAGCAGCGTCTGCGCGTTCTCGCGCAGGAGTTGCTGTTCGAAGGAGACCTTGCCGATGCCGACGTGTATGACGCCCGTCTTGTCCACGCGATACTCGACCTTACCGGCCTTCGTCTCGCGCACGGCGGTCGTCACGTCGGGCGTCACCGTCCCAGTCTTCGGGTTCGGCATCAGCCCGCGCGGCCCCAGCACTTTGCCGAGTCCGCCTACGAGGCGCATCATGTCGGGCGTGGCGATCACGGCGTCGAAATCGAGCCAGCCGCCTTTGATGCGTTCAACCATGTCTTCGCCGCCGACGAAATCCGCGCCCGCCTCTTCGGCCTCGTGAATCTTATCGCCCTGCGCGATGACGAGCACGCGCTTCGACTTGCCCAGACCGTGCGGCAACACGACCGTGCCGCGCACGAGTTGATCCGCTTTGCGCGGATCGACGCCGAGCCACATCGTCAATTCGATAGTTTCGTCAAATTTCGCGAAGGCGATCTCTTTGACCTTCGCCAAGCCTTCATCCAGATTGTATTTCCGGTTCGGCTCGATCTTCTCCAGAGCCGCGCGGAACTTCTTGCCATGCTTCGCCATTACTTATCCTCTTGAGGTGCGTGCGAAACTTTCGATTGCGGATTTCGGAATGCGGATTGCGGATTCGCAAAACCTCACGTGCCGAGCACCCTTCAACGAACTTGTTTCTCCCTCTCCGGCGGTAGTGCGAACTCTCTCGCGGCCAATCCGCAATCCGAAATCCGCATTCCGCAATTACTCTACGGTGAGTCCCATGTTGAGCGCCGTGCCCTCGATGGTCTTGATCGCGCTCTCCAGCGTCGTCGTGTTGAGGTCGGGCATCTTCAGGCGCGCGATCTCTTCGATCTTGGCGCGCGAGATCGTGCCGACCTTCTCCTTGTTCGGCTTGCCCGAACCCTTCGCGACGCCGGCCGCCTTCTTCAACAAATCGGCCGCGGGCGGCGTCTTCGTCTCAAAGGTGAACGAGCGGTCGGCGTAGACGGTGATGACGACCGGAATTTTCATGTCCGGGTCGGCCTGCGCGGTCTTCGCGTTGAAGGCCTTGCAGAACTCCATGATATTCACGCCGTGCTGGCCGAGCGCCGGGCCGATGGGCGGAGCCGGGTTGGCCTTCCCCGCCGGAACTTGCAACTTGATGTAGCCTGTAATCTTCTTTGCCATAACTTTATGAGTGATGAGTGATGAGTGATGAGTGATGAGTTAAGAGCCTTTGCTCATTACTCATCACTCATCACTCATCACTTCATTATTCGTCCTCGGTAAACGTTACCTTTTCCACGTCCAGAAAATTCAATTCGACGGGAGTCGAGCGGCCGAAGATGGTGACGACCACCTTGAGCGTCGACTTGTCGGCGTTGATCTCTTCGACTTTGCCGGTGAAACTGGCGAAGGGGCCGCTCTTGATGCGCACCGTCTCGCCCGTCGCATATGTGAACTTCGGCTTCGGCTTCTCCTGCGCCTCCGTCACGTTATGCACGATCTGGTCAACTTCCTGCGGCGTCAGCGGCGTCGGGTTCTGCCCGCCGACGAAGCCCGTCACTTTCGGCGTGGACTTGATGAGATGAAAAACGTTGTCGGGGATATGCCCTCGATCATCGCACTCGATCTGCACGAGCACGTAGCCGGGGTAGAACATCCGCGACGACTCCACACGCTTGTTGCCGCGCATCTCGACGACCGTCTCGGTCGGAACGAGAACTTCCGTGATCTCGGCCTGCAAGTCGGTGTCACGAATGCGCGCCTTCAGAGAGTCGCGCACTTTCTTTTCATGCCCCGAATAGGTGTGTAGGATGTACCACTGCTGCATCTTCTAAAACGTCCTCGCTCTCTTCAAAGAGCTTGTTCTACACGCAACCTGTAGAACTCGAATTTTCCCGGCCGAAACATCTCAGCCGCCAGCTCTCAACCGCCGAGGGCTTTGGTCAGCCCGTTGATAACCACCGTCCAAATCCTGTCAATGCCCCACAGGTAAGTGGCAAAGAATGCCACGGCAATAATCGTGATGATCGTGGTGTTCTGCACGTCCTTGAAAGTCGGCCAGGACACGCGCCGCATCTCGGAGCGGACATCGCCTCCGAAAGTCGTCACGCGCTCGAAGAAGCCCGCACGCGCGCCGGTCAGGCCGCGCTCACGCCGCACCCCGCTGCCCTCCGCGCCTTCGCCAAAACGCGCCGCGCGCGGAGCAGCCCCGCCCGATTCCACGTCTGACGAACCCGTGCGTCCGGGCGGAGGCGTCGGCTCCAGTGACGGCAATGAATTGTCGTCTTCGTTCTCAAACTCGTCGTCTTTTTCTCTCGCCAAGGGAGCTACCTCTTTGTAAACGTGTTGACAGGGGTATCAGGATTTGAACCCGAACTTTCGGTTTTGGAGACCGACGTGCTAACCATTGACACTATACCCCTTCAGTAGGGGATGAGGGCGGAGGGATGAGGGATGAATAAGAAAGACCAGGTCTTTCCCGTTCATCCCTCATCCCCCATCCCTCCGCCCTTACTTCGTCTCCTTGTGGCTTCTGTGGCAACGGCAGAAACGGCAGAACTTGCTGAACTCCAGCCGTTCCGTCGTCGTCTTCTTATTCTTCGTCGTAACATAGTTACGATGCTTGCATTCCGTGCATTGCAACACAATATTATCGCGCGGCATAACTCACCTTCCCTGAAAAGTTGCGACCAAGCTGAACCTTAGAGGCTCGAACATTTACTCGATGATATCGGTGATGGTGCCGGCACCCACGGTGCGCCCGCCCTCACGAATCGCAAAGCGCAAGCCCTTCTCCATCGCTATCGGCGTAATCAACGTGATCTCCATCGCCACATTGTCGCCGGGCATCACCATCTCCACACCCTCCGGCAAGTTCGCCACTCCCGTCACGTCCGTCGTCCGAAAGTAGAACTGCGGCCTGTACCCCGTGAAGAACGGCGTGTGGCGTCCTCCCTCTTCTTTCGTCAGAATGTAAGCCTCGGCT
>DASVPS010000259.1:0-9258 GCA_036389555.1 Pyrinomonadaceae bacterium | reverse complement strand
CTTGTGGCACAAGTAGAGCACCGGGAGCTAATCTAACGCACAGGCTCAGGAGCCTCAGGCGCTTATGAACTTCACCGGTGCCCTGTGTGGTTCACCTGGACACAGGATGCGTCGCAGGCGTGCCTCAGTCAACATACAAGGTGCTTACTTATTGCGTTTCCGCTCACAGTAATATATTGATACCTCTCATGGAAATTAGTCCCACTACTCTGGCAATTATTATCGCCTTAACCGCCGCGTTGAGTTCGCTTGCCGGTGTCGTGATTACATCCGTTTTCAATTACATGAATACAAAAATCACAAAAAGGTCAGAGGAACTCAGGCATCAACGGGAGCTTATCATCAACGCTGCAATTGAAAATTGGAAGCAACAGATGGAGATTTACAAAAACACTCATCGCGCCACGCGGCTCGTTCCTCTCGACGCTTATATCATTCACATGCTCAAGTTCTCTGAAGTTATACTAAACGGTGAAATTACTCCGGCAAATATCGAAGAAAAGATGAAAGAGGTTGAAGATACAACCAGAGCGATCCTTCAACATGCTGAAAAGATAACGGAAGAGCGTAAGGTAGATCGTCGCCGCACCTAACAACGGCATGCACCCGACCGCGGACACGAGGGCTGTTGTCAACCTTCACGGGGCTGCGCGGCGGGTGATGCCGGGCGTTCGGCTGCTGGCTCGGAGGGTAATAATGAGACAAAATATGCTTAAACTTGTGTCGCTCATCTTCGGCCTCAGTCTTCTCTTGAGCGCCCCTCTGCTGGATGATTCATATAGTTTCAAGGCTGAAGCCGCACAGAAATCCCGCCCGCGTAAGCCACGCAGGGCGTCCAGGGCGCTCGCGGGCGGCGACGAGGCACTCGCGCGCGCCTTCGAGCAGCGCACGAGCAACATTCAGGTGGAAGGGCAGGGAGTCGTTCGAAGGTTGCTCTCGGACGACAACGACGGAAGCCGGCATCAGCGCTTCATCGTGGCGCTCGCTTCGGGTCAGACGCTGCTCATCTCGCACAACATCGATCTGGCGCCGAGAGTGGTCGGACTTCGCACAGGTGACGTGGTGTCGTTCAGCGGCGAGTATGAATGGAACGCACAGGGCGGCGTGATTCACTGGACACACCGCGACCCGGGCAAACGTCATCCGGCGGGTTGGATCAAACACGATGGCAAGCTTTACCAGTAGGCGGTCACAGGTCGGAGGCTCGCGCGGGCGCGCCGCCGAACAACTCATTCCGGCCTAAGCCTCGGAAGCATTCCTTTCATGATTGGACGCTGATGTTTAGATTGGCTGCTGCTCGCCCGTCGCGCCTTGATTCGGGCGTCGGGTTGTCATGCGAAAGGTAAAGCTGAATGAATAAGCATCTCGTATTTGTTTATGGGACGTTGAGACGCGGCGGGGCGCGCGCAATGTCTATACAATTTCCCGGTGCAAAATTTATTGCGGATGCTAAAGTAAACGGCAGCCTCTATGATTTCGGTGCGCATCCCGGTTTGCTGGTTAACGACTCGAACACGTCTGTGGCGGGCGAAGTGTATGAAGTTGATGATGAGATTCTGAATAAGCTGGATGAGTTCGAAGCATCAAGCTATTATTGGCGAAAGCAGATTGAAATCTCGCTCGGTGCCCAGAGAAGGACGTGTTGGATTTATGAACCTGATCCTGCATTTTATTACCATCGTACATTAATTACATCAGGTGATTGGATTGAATATGCCAGGACGAAAACAGTTTGGCCGGAAGACACGCGGCCTGACGAAACCCGGAGTTAACGATGAGGCCGCATATCTCATTAACGCAACCTGACAACTCATTTGACCGGACGCCCTGACGGCATTCTTCTCATGCTGCCTCCTCCGATTTAAATTGTGTGCTGCTCGCCCGGCGCGTCTCGATTCCGGCGCTCAATGTCTCGCTGGTGGCGCAAGGCTTAAACACAGGAGCTTACATGTCCCCTGCTTACTTCCCCTATTCCCGTCGGGATTTTCTTAAAAGCACTTCATTGCTGGTCGCGCTCGCCGCTTCCGTTAACGCCCGGACTGATGTGAAGAAAACGGAGTTTCCGTTCGTTGACGGGTTGTGTTTAGACATTCTCGAAAGGCCGCAGGACATTCGCGCCTCGGGCTTAACGGCGCTCATCGCCGACGTGTCGGGCTACGAAGAGATTAAGACCGGCGACGGCAGCCCGAAGTGGCAACGCACTCTCGCCGCCACTCTGCGCTCGGTTGTCGAAACGCGCCGGAAGTTGCGGCAGACGCCGGACGTGTTCCTCGCCACCGACGGCCACCAAGTTAAAGATGCTTTTAAGGACGGCAAGACCGCTGTGTTTCTGCAAGTTCAGGGCGGCGGCGAGATCGTGGGCGAAGACTTGTCGCGCATAGACCTGCTGCGCGAACTCGGCTTGCGCGTGCTGCAAATCACTCATCACCACAACAACCCGCTCGGCGGCGGCGGTCTCGAACGCACCTTGAGCGGGCTGACCAAACTCGGCTTCGAAGCCGTCGAGCGTATGAATGCGCTCGGCGTCATTCCAGACTTGTCGCACGCCTCCGACCAGACCGGATTGGACACGCTCAAAGCAAGCAAAAGACCCGTCATCATTTCGCACGGCGCGGCGCGCGCCCTCGTCAACAACGGGCGGTGCGCGCCGGACGAAGTGATCCGCGGTGTTGCAGACTCGGGCGGCGTGATGGGAATTTTCATGATGAGTTTTTGGCTGACGACCGAGGCCGTCCCGACAGTCGAATCGTACCTGAGGCAAATTCGGCACGTCTTTAAAGTCGGCGGCGTTGACGCCGTCGGCATCGCCAATGATTTTCCGCTGTCGGGCGAAAGGTCTTTGATTGCAGCCAAAGGCAACAACGCCGAGGCGGTTAAAGGCTATCTTCCGTGGTGGAACTCGATAGCCAAGCTGGGCGTACTCGGTTTTGACAAGCGTCCGTCTCACGTCGCCATCCCCGAGTTGAACAACATACGGCGCATTCACACCATCCACGAAGCATTAGGAAAGGGTGGTTTTAAGTCGAGAGAGATCGAGAAGATCATGGGCGGCAATTGGATTCGGGTTTTAACCGAGTCAATCGCCTGAATAAAAGCTGTGGTTTGAATGTTGGCGACAGCGTACAAGTCATTCGAGCCGACCGCACGACGGCCTCGCGCGCCTGTCACCCGAACCTTGCGTGTCCCGGCACTCTGCGCGCCGCGGACGCCGTGCGTTAAATTCCATTACTGCGAAGGAGATGAATTAGCGAGATGATGACGACTTTAACTATCGGCCGGCCGGAGGAGACGGAATACTCGCCGTATTACGACACATACGTTTCGCTCGTCAAAGGCGACGACGTGCTCGCGGCGTTGAGCGATCAACTATCTGTGACTCTCGCGCTCCTGCGGGGCGTGCCGGAGTCTGAGGGCGGCTTTCGCTACGCCGAAGGCAAGTGGAGCATCAAGGAACTCGTCGGGCACATGATAGACAGCGAGAGAATCTTCGCTTATCGCGCGCTGCGCTTTGCCCGCAACGACCGCACACCCCTGCCCGGTTACGAGCAGGACGATTACATCCAGAACGCCTCGTTCGACGCCTGTTCGCTCGCCGCGCTCGCCGCCGAGTTCGAGAGCGTCAGGCGCGCGACGTTGTTTCTGTTCAAGCATCTGGACGGGGAAGCGTGGATGCGCAGGGGCGAGGCGAATGAGAACGAGGTGAGCGTGCGCGCGCTCGCCTACATGATTGCGGGGCACGAGTTGCATCACGTGGGGATTCTGCGCGAGAGGTATCTGTCGGCGGCGCGTTCGAGTTGAGGAGGTGTGCGTGGGCGCTCGCCCCGTAGCCTTCATTTGTGCGAAGAGTTTATGAAAGGTTCTCAGGGCAACTTGTCGAGGGAATTGAACGAGGCCGAGAAGCAGTTGTTGATTGCGGTCGGGTGGCTCAGGAGTCGCTACGGGCTGATGGCCGGGATGGACGCCGCAAGCAAACTCAGCCGCGCGAATTTAGAAGCGTTCGGGCGTGTGTGGATCGGTAAATACCTCGCCGACTGGTCGGATGCGTATCGAAGCCTGGTCGCGGAAGGTTATCTGTCTGAGCGCGAAGGGGAGTTTTCGCTGACAGAACAGGGCAGCGCGGCGAGAAAGGCTTTAGAAGTCAACGCTCCTCTGTGGCTCTACGAATACGACAACTTCTTCAGCCGCGCGGAACAGAGCCGCGCCCACGCGCTCTTTTGCGAGCGGGTCTACGGGAAGAACCTCTGCCAGCACGGGCTGGCCGACATCTCTCAATTGGACAAACTGCTCACAGCCCTGCGCCTGACCGACGGCGACCGCGTGCTCGACCTCGGCTGCGGCAACGGCCGCATCACGGAACACCTGCAAGACCTGTCGGGCGCGTTCTTCACCGGCATGGACATCTCTACGGAGGCGATCTCACAAGCCCGCGCGCGGACGGCAGCGAAGCGAGCGCGTTTAACTTTCAGGGTCGGCAACATGAACCGCCTCGACTTCGAGCCGCAAACGTTCGACGCAGTGGTAGCCGTGGACACACTCTATTACGTGGACGATCTGGAAGAGACCTTGCGGCAACTCACCGTAACCCTCAAGCCCGCGGGACAAATGGGATTGTTCTACACCCAGTGGATCAACGACCCGCGTGAGCGCGCCACCCTCCTGCCCAAAAACACCTCTCTGGCCGCGCTCCTGCAAAAGCAACATTTGAAGTTCACGGCCATAGACTTAACCGAACCCGAAGCCCAACACTGGCGACTAAAACTCTCCGTCCTTGAACAACTCAAACCGGAGTTTGAAAAAGAAGAAAATCTAGACCTCTACCACTACCGCCACAGCGAAGCCCTCCGCTACGCGCACTGGCCTACAGGCCAACGCAGCCGCCACCTCTATCACGTACGCCTCTGAATGTGTCCTTGAAAGTGTCCTTGAAAGTGTCCATAAACAGAAAAGGCTACCCTCTCGGATAGCCTAACCTATTGAATCTTTTGGTGGAGCAGAGGAGGGTCGAACTCCTGACCTCCGCATTGCGAACGCGGCGCTCTGCCAAACTGAGCTACTGCCCCACTGGTCGAGGGAAATATTAGAGAGCGGGGCGGGTGGTGTCAAGTGTTGGTGATTGTGGGTGGGGGCGGTGCGCCTCGCGACGGGGGCGGGTTAGGGTGTCGCGTTGAGGCGGTCGGTAGCGGTGCGGAGCGCGTGGGGTAATTTTTCGACGTTGGTGCCGCCGCCCTGGGCGAGGTCGGGGCGTCCGCCGCCGCGCCCTTCGAGGAGGGCGCAGGCTTCGCGCATGAGGGCGTTCATGTCGCCGGGGGCGGCGGGGGCGCGTGCGAAGATGAGGCGCGCGGTGCGCCCGTCGGCGTCGTGTGAGCCGAGCAGGGCGATGTGGCCGGGGCGTGAGATGATCGAGAGGGCGAGCCGTTTGAGGGATTCCGCGTCGCGTTCGGCGAAGGCGTGTGTGACGATGCGCGTGTGCGGGTCGCCTGCGGCAGCGGTGGCGGTTTGGATTAGTTCGTCGGCTTCGACGCGGGCGGCGATCTCTTCGAGCGTGCGCAGGCGACGCAGCAGGTTTTTGTTCTCTTCGACGAGGCGTGCGGCGAGTTCAGGCGCGTCGTCGCGCCCGGCGCTGAACAGTGCGGCGACGGCGCGCGCCGTGTGGTTGGCGCGGTGGTAGTCTGCGTGAACGCGACCGCCCGCGAGGAACTCAAGGCGCGTTAAGCCTTTGGCGCGTTCCCAGGAGCGCACGGCGAGGATGCCGACTTCGCCCGTGCGCGCGGCGTGCGTGCCGCCGCAGGGACTCAGGTCGAAGTCTTCGATCTCGATGATGCGCAGGTCGCCTTCGCGCGCGGAGTCTTTGCGCAGAGGGAGCGCGGCGGCCTCTTGCGTCGAGACCTGACGCACGCAGACGGGGCGATCTTCCCAGATGATTTTGTTGGCGAGTTCGACGGCCTGTGTGATGCGTTCGTCGGAAGGGTCGCGGAGTTCGATGTCGATCTCGCAGGCGCGTTCGAGCATGCGGAAGGCGCGCGTCGGCGCGTCGAAGAGGCGTACGAAGGCTTGCGAGAGGATGTGCTGCCCGGTGTGCTGCTGGAGGTGGTCGAGGCGGCGCGGCCAGTCAATGCGCCCCGCCACCTGTGCGCCCACATCGGGCGATGTGCCTTCGATGATGTGCAGCACGCCCGCCTCTTCCGCATCAATACATTCTATGACGCGCGCGCCGTCGAGCGTGCCGGTGTCGCTCGGCTGGCCGCCGCCCGTCGGGTAGAACGCGGTGCGGTCGAGCGTGACGGCGACGCGCCCCGTCTCGTCCCGGCTTATGTCGAGCACGCGCGCGTCGAACTCCGTGAGGTGCGAATCGTGGTAATAGAGTCGTTCGGTCATAGGCAGCAAATGAAACATTAACGGCGGCCGGAACTCTAAAGCCTGACTGTGGACGGCCGGACGTGTTTTAAGACTCGTGTGGCTGAAACTAGCCGAGCCGCGCGGCGTGCGTCAAGCGCCGTGGGCGGGGCGGGCGGCTTTTGACACGGGTTCGCCCCAGCGCGGATAATCGCTCGTCTTCCATCACTCCATTCAGGTTCGGATGCGTCTTTTCGAGGGCATATATGATCGCTTGCATGAAACTGTCTGCGCGGCGGCGCGCGGTCTTCGTCTACTCTTTGCTCATCATGCTGTGCGGCACGGCCGCGGCGGCGCAGGATGAACGATACGACATCAGTTATCAACTCTCGATGTCGAACCCGGCCTCGCACCTCTTCGAGGTGAGCCTGACGGTCGATCCGCCGAAGGGTGCGGAGGCCATTGATTTTCAGATACCGCGCTGGTCGCCCGGTCGCTACGCCGTCTTCGATTTCGCGAAGAACGTACAGGAGGTGCGCGCCGAAACATCTTGCGCGCAGGCGGGCGCGTGCCCGCAAGGCGCGGCGCTCCCCGTTACGAGGATGGACACGCAGACGTGGCGCGTCTTTCCGCCGCAGGGCGCGTTGTCGCGCGGCGTGACCCTCACTTATAAAGTCTTCGCCAACGACCTCTCCGGCACGTTCTCGCAACTCGATACGCGCCACGCCAACTTCAACGGCGGCTCGATCTTCATGTACGTCGTCGGCCACAAGCAAGACCCCGTGCGCCTGCGTATCAACGCGCCCGCGAACTGGCGCATCCTGAACGCCGCCACCGCGCACGCCGGCCAGCGCGAGTGGCAGTTCCCGAACTACGACATCCTGATCGACACGCCGACCGAGATCGCGCCCGACTTCACCGTCGAAGAATTTAAAGTTGACGGCAAGGCGCACCGCGTCATGGTGCATTCGTTCGGCGAAGAAAAGGGGCAGCGCGCCGCCCTTGTGCGAGACATAGAGCGCGTCGTGCGCGCCGAGATCGCGCTGATGGGCACGCCCGATTACGACAGCTACCTCTTCATGATGCACTTCGACCCGACCGCGCCGCGCGGCGACGGCATGGAGCATCTCGCCTCCACGCAGATCATCTCCACACGCGCGCTCGGCGACAAGGGCGTCGCCGAAGACGCGCTCGACACGGCGGCGCACGAGTTCTTCCACGTCTGGAACGTCAAACGCCTGCGCCCCGTCGAACTGGGGCCTTGGGATTTCACGCGCCCCTTAAACACGCGCAGCCTGTGGATCGCCGAAGGGTTGACGAACTACTACGGCGGGTTGTTGCAGCGACGCGCGGGCGTCTGGACGGATGAGCGATACCTACGCGCCCTCGCCGGGGCGATTGGCTTCGTCGAGAACGCGCCCGGCAATCGCCTGATCAGCGCGGAGGAAGCGTCGCTCATCGCCTCTTTCATAGACCGCACGCCCCACTATCAACGCACGAACCTCGCCGAGACGACCGTCAGCTACTACAGCAAAGGCGAAGTGATCGGCATCACACTCGACCTGTTGATTCGCGGCAAGACCGGCGGGCGCGCTTCGCTCGACGACGTGTTGCGGCGCATGTATGAGGAGTTTTACCTGAAGAGTCCGGCGGCGACTTACTACTCGCGCGGGCGCGGCTACACGGGGGCGGATTTCGAGCGCACGGTCTCGCAGGTGGCGGGCGCGGACATGTCCGACTTTTTCGCGCGCCACGTACGCGGCACCGAACCGCTGCCTTACGAAGAAGCCTTCGCCCACGTCGGCCTGAGACTCGTCAAGTCTCCCGCCGACGCATCGCAGTCGAACAACACGGCAAACAGGCCGCCGCGACAAAACTACCGCCTCGAAGAGATTAAAGACGCTCCGGCCGAAGCACGCGCCCTGCGCGCCGCGTGGCTGAAGGGATGAAGGTTGAAGGAATGAAAGTTGAAGGAATGAAAGTTGAAGGGATGAGACTTTATCTGAGGCGTTGATAGCCGCGCCGCCCGTCGCGCTCGGCCGCGCGCGGCACGATGACTTCGATGGGTTCGGGCACGATCTCGAAAGTCACGGGCAATTGCCCGGTCAACTCGCCGTCAACCTGCATGCGCGCCTCGCCCGTCGCGCGCGCGCGCGTCGCACGCATGTAGCGCACGCCCGGTATCTCGCGTTGCACGCCTTGGCGGCGCAATCCGTGTGCGAGCAGTTGAAGGAAGCGCAGGCGGCTGTGCGAGTTGACGACGCAGATTTCAAACTCAGGTTCATCGAGGCGCGCGCGCGGTGTGACGCTGATGTCGCCGCCGTAGTGCGCGGCGCGGCCGAAGGCGGCAAAGGTGGCGGGGTAAGTTTGCCCTTCGACTTCGACGCGGAAGGCGACGGGTCGCCAGTGCACGAGGTGGCCGAGTCCCGACACCCAGAACGCGCCCTCGCCCACGCGCCGCTTGAGACGCGGACGCACGCGCTCCACGACCGAAGCGTCAAGCCCGATGCCCGCCATCAGAAAAAAATAACGACGCACGCCGCTTAGTTCCTCCGTCGCGCAGCCCGCATAGATGCGGCGCGTGTGGGCGCGCGCGATCACGTCGGCCGCGCCCGCTGCATCGAACGGCAATTGCAGCTCGCGCGCCAGCACGTTCGCCGGGCCCGCAGGCCAGATGCCGAGCCGCACGCGCGTGCCCACCAAGCCCGGCAACGCCTCGTTGATCGTGCCGTCGCCGCCGGAGCCGATCACCTCTCGCGCGCCGTCCCCGGCCGCCTCGGCCGCGAGTCTCGTCGCGTCTCCCGGCGCGGTCGTGCTCAACGTTTCAACTTCGATGCCGCGCGCGCCGAGCAACTCGCAAAAACGCGCCACCTCGACGGCGCGCCTGCGCCCGCCGCGCCCGGCGTTCGGATTCGAGATCAACCT
>DASVPS010000258.1:0-19718 GCA_036389555.1 Pyrinomonadaceae bacterium | reverse complement strand
GATTCCCCGCAGGATGTCGTCCACACGCGCGGCCTTTTCTTCGACGGTGTCGCGGATGAAATGTATTTCGGGCGCGTGCCGCAGATTCAGGTTGATGGCGAGTTGGCGACGCACGTAGGGCGCGGCCTTGCGCAACGCTTTGAGCGCGTCCGCAGCCTCTTCGTCCGTGCCGTTCAGCATGACGAAGACGCGCGCCTCGCGCAGATTGTCCGACATGCGCACGTCCGTGACGGTGACTATCGCCACCCGCGGATCGTCCAACTCATAGCCCACGATCTGCGCGATCTCCTCGCGCACGTGTTCGGCAACTTTCTCCGGCCTTCGCATAACAAAGCAGAGGTCAGAGGCTAGAGGTCAGAGATTAGTAAGACAGTTTGGAACTGACCTCTAACCTCTGACCTCTGACCTCTATAATTCGGTGGCTGCCACCTTCTCGACGATGTACGCCTCGATCTGGTCGCCGTTTTTCACGTCGTTGAAGTTTTCGAGCGAGATACCGCACTCGAAGCCTTCGCGGACTTCGCCCACGTCGTCTTTGAAGCGACGCAGAGAGGCGATGCCGCCTTCCCACGCCACCACGCCGTCGCGGATGAGCCGCGCCCGCGCGTTGCGGCGGATCGTGCCGTCGATGACCATGCAGCCCGCGACCGTGCCGGCGCGCGGCACTTTGAACACGTCGCGCACTTCGGCCTTGCCGAGTATCTTCTCCGACTCGATGGCTTCGAGCATGCCGATCATGGCCGCGCGAATCTCTTCCTCCACCTTGTAGATGATCGAGTGGAGGCGGATGTCTACGTGTTCGAGTTTCGCCAGTTCCGCGGCGCGCACTTCCGGCCTCACGTTGAAGCCGATGATGACGACCGCAGAGTTCGACGCGCCCGCCTGCGTGGCCGAGGCGAGCAAAACGTCCGACTCCGTGATCGCGCCGACGCCCGAGCGCACGACAAAGACTTTTACCGCGTCGGTCGAAAGTTTGGTCAGCGTGCTCTTCAACACTTCGACCGAACCCTGCACGTCGGCTTTGAGAACGACGCGCAGTTCTTTGACTTCCTTCTCGCCGAGCGCCTCGATGCCGCGCTTGGTAGTTTGCAGGAGCGTGTTCTGGCGCGTCACCATCTGGCGATGCTCCGAGATGTTTTGCGCGCGCGTGATGTCGTCAACCACCTGGAACGACTCGCCCGCCTGCGGCACGCCTTGCAGTCCGAGCACCTCGACCGGCGTCGCCGGCCCCGCCTCGGTGATGCTCGCGCCCTTATCATCGAACATGGCGCGCACCTTACCGAAGACCTGTCCGGCGATGAACGGGTCGTGGACGCGCAGCGTCCCCTGTTGGACAAGGACGGTGGCGACCGAGCCGCGACCGCGATCCAGTTTCGCTTCGAGCACGACGCCGGAGGCGCGCCTGGTCGGGCTGGCGCGCAAATTGAGAATGTCTGTGGTGAGCAGGATGGTTTCGAGCAGGGTGTCTAAGTTCTCGCGCTTCTTCGCGGAGACTTCGACCATCTCGACATCGCCGCCCCACTCGACGGCCTGCAGCCCGTGACCCGCCAGTTCCTGCCGCACGCGCTGTGGGTTGGCGTCCGGCCGGTCGATCTTGTTGATGGCGACGATGATCGGCACGCCAGCCGCGCGCGAGTGCTCTATGGCCTCGATGGTCTGCGGCATGACGCCGTCATCGGCCGCAACGACGAGCACGACCACGTCCGTCGCTTTAGCTCCGCGCGCGCGCATCATCGTGAAGGCTTCGTGGCCGGGCGTGTCTAGGAAGACCACGCGCCGCATCTCTTCCGGGTTGTCCGGGTTCTTCACCTGCACGCTGTATGCGCCGATGTGCTGCGTGATGCCACCCGCCTCGCCCGCCGCCACGTCTGTGGCGCGGATGCCGTCGAGCAGAGAGGTCTTGCCGTGGTCAACGTGTCCCATGACCGTGACGACGGGAGCGCGCGCGACTTCCACGTCGTCCGCGCCCGTCTCGATCAACTCCTCGAACTCTTCTTCGACCTGCATCTCTTCAAACGGCACGAAGGTCACTTCGTATCCGAAACGCTGGCCGAGGTCGACGGCCACTTTGTTGTCGAGCGGCTGGTTGATCGTGGCGAAGACGCCGCGCTGCAAAAGAAGCGTCACCACGTCCTTTGGCTTGATGCCGATCTTTTCGGCGAACTCCTTGACGGTCGAGCCTTCGACGATGCGCGCGATTTTAGCCGTGCCGACCGCCCCGCCGCTTCCGCCGACGTTGAGCGAACCGGCGATGCGTTCTTCGAGCGTGAGGGCTTTGGGCGGCGTGACGAAATCGCGGTCGAAGCGTCCGCCGCGACCTTTGAAGCCGCCGCGCGAATCGCCACCGGCCGGGCCGCCGCGCCCGCGCGCGCCCGCGCGTGGGCGGGGTCTGCGTGCGTCTGCGGGCGGGGTGTAGACGGTCTGCGGGTTCGCGCTCTCGCCGGGCGTGCCGGTGGCGCGCTGGGCGTTGCGATCACCGCCGCGTGCGCGCTCCGCTTCGCGGCCGCGACGGTCGCGTTCGCGCGGAGTCGGTTGCGCGGAAGGGGGCGGCGCGGGCGCATTCACGCGCTCGCCCGGTTTGACGCCCTGATTGAGCGCTTCCGCGCTCAGGCGCAAAACTTTGATCTGTTTGGAAGGCGGAGCAGCCGCAGTAGTAGTAGCCGTGGCGGGGGCGGGCGGCGGCGTCACGACGGCAGACGTTCCCGGCGGGACGGGCACGAGCGGCGCTTCGCCGATCTGTTCCGCGACGGGCGCGCTCGCCTGCGCTTCATTCGTGTTGATCTGCACGGGGCCGGGCGGGTGTACGGTCGTTGTTTCCGCGACGGGCGCGCCGGTGATGGACTGCTCGGTCGCTGCGGGAGTGTCGGGTTCGGTCGCTGCGGCGGGCGGCGTGCCCTGCGTTTGCGCAGGAGGAGGAGGGGCTTCGACGCGCGCGGCCGGGGCGAGCGGTTTCTTGACGAGGCGCGCGACGGCCGGTTTCGCCGCCGCGCCCTGATCTAAAGTCGCCGTGCCGGCGTCCGCGCCGTTCTGGTCGAGCGCCTGCGGCGGCGGAGCGGTGTGCTCGGCGGCGCTACCGGGCGCGACGGAGGTGTGGATGTCTTCGGCCTCGCCGGAGGGAGCTTCGGTTGCAGCGGTAGTGTGGGCTTTTTTGACGACGCGAATGGCGCGCGGCGCAACCGTCTCTTTCTTGGGGAAATACTTGTTGCGAATCTTCTCCGCCAACTCTTTCGAGACGGTGTTCGAGGGCACGCTCACATCGACGCCCTCGCGGCGCACCTCTTCGATGAGACGTTTCGATTCGAGCTTGAGTTCCTTGGCGAGATCGTAAATACGAACTTTGGACTGAACGGTCATGCACTTCCTTCTCGACGCTTTGGTAAAACGGCGTCGCGCGCTTTAAAGGTTGAAGGACTCCTCGCCCTTGCGTTACCCCCTCGAACGGCGCGCGACGCTTTCCAGGCGTCGGGACACGTGCCACGTGAGGCCGTCTAAGGCGAGTTGCCACAGGCCGCGCCGCCCGCAAGAGCGACGCGCCGGCGGCGGTTATTCCGCGCTGCCCGAAGCATCTTGCTGCTCATCGTCGGCAACGTCTTTTTCGTCGTTCGTCTCAACCCGGTATTCGGGCGCGGGCGCGGACGACACCTGCACTTCCGGCGCAGAGGCTTCCGTCGCCGAGACGAGCGGCGTGATCGGCGAATCGTCCTCCACGGGCGGTTCGCCCTCTTCCGCCTCTTCCTCCGCAGCGACCATCGCCGCATCGGTCGAGGTCATGTCGGCGGCGGGCGTGATGGTGTCGGCACGCAGGTCGCGCCCCGCTTCCTGCAACACCAATTCATCCACAGACATCTCTTCGACTTCACTCGCGGCGACCGGGTCGGCCGACTCGCCGGCCAGTATCTCCGGCTCGGCGCGGAACGGCGTGCCCTCGCGCACGGCCTCGTCGTAGCCTTCCGCGATCATCGCGTCCGAAGGTTCGACTTCGCCCGGATCAATCGTCGGGTCGAGTTCGACGGACGCCGCGTGCTGTTCGACCGCATCGTCCGTCGTCGTGTCATCTATCGCGTCGGCCAGTTCTCCGGCGGCGGCTTCAGCTTCCGCCGTCGCTTCGTCGCCTTCGCCCGCTTCGCCGCCCTGCGCTGCGCGCTCGCGCGCGGCCACGACACGTTGCGCCGAATCGAGAATCGCCTGCGCTTCGTCGAGCGAGATGTCGAGATACTCGGTCAGGTCGTCGAGCGAAGTGCCGGCCAGCGTGTCTATGTCTTCGATGCCGCGTTCGGCGAGCGCGGCGGTGGTGGCCGCATTCACGCCTTCGAGCGCGGTCAGGGGAACTGCGCCGCCCGAAGCGATGAGCGCGCCCATCTGCTCTGCGACTTCCTTCTTGAGTTCCTCTTCGCTGCGTATGTCTATGTTCCAGCCGACGAGTTTCGTCGCCAGCCTGACGTTCTGCCCGCGCTTGCCGATGGCGAGGCTCAGTTGATCCTCGTTGACGATCACTTCCATCTGCCTGCGCTCGATATCCGTGATGCGTACCTGATTGACTTTGGCGGGCGACAAAGCGTTGGCCGCAAACACCGAAGGCTCATCCGACCACTCGATGATATCGATCTTCTCGCCGCGCAACTCCCTGATGATCGCCTGCACGCGCGACCCCTTCATGCCGACGCACGCGCCCACCGGGTCTACGTCGCGTTCGTTGGAGGCGACAGCGATTTTCGCGCGTTCGCCCGGCTCGCGCACGGCCGACTTGATGATCACCGTCTCGTCGTAAATCTCCGGCACTTCCATCTCGAACAAGCGGCGCAGGAGTTCAGGGCTTGTGCGCGAGACTTCCACCTGCGGCCCTTTCGCTTCCTTCGCCACGTCGCTGATCACGACGCGGATGCGCTCGCCCTGTCCCCACTGCTCGCCGCGCGACTGCTCTTTGCGGTAGAGGATCGCTTCGACCGTGCCGAGGTCAACGATGATGTCGCCGCGCTCGAACCGTTTGACGTAGCCGTTGACGAGGTCGCCGACCTTGTCTATGTACTGGTCGTAGACGTTGGCGCGCACGGCGTCGCGCACCTTCTGGAAAAGAATCTGTTTGGCCGTCTGCGCCGCGATGCGCCCCATCTCCTCCATCGGCAGGGGCAGTTGCAACTCGTCGCCCACATCCACCTCGTCGCCCGCCATCTCGCGCGCCGCTTCGAGCGATAACTCTCTCGCCTCGTTGGTCACTTCCTCGACGACCACCTTTGAGGCGAATAACTCGATCCCTGTTTCCGAACTCCACTCGACGTAGATTTCCTCGCCCGATTTGAACTGCTTACGCGCCGCCGCGCGCACGGCCTCCTTCATCGCCTCGATGACGAGTTCGCGGTCAATGCCATGCTCTTTACACAGCGCGTCAATGCTCTGCCCGATGGATGCACTCATAATTTTTTCTAGAGGTTAGAGGTCAGAGGTCAGAGGTCAGTAAAAATCAGTTCTTGTTTTTAAACTGACCTCTAATCTCTAGCCTCTGACCTCTCTTTATTCAGTTGTACTAACTGCCGCCCTGCTTGGCGGCCTTCTCGCGTTCGGCCGCGAGTCGAAATTCTTCTTCCACGTCAATCTCAAGGTTGGCCTTGACGATGCTCGCCAACGGCACTTTAACCTGTCCGTTGGTGTTGTCTTCGAACAACACCTTGTCGCCTTCGACGCCGACGATGCGGCCTTTGAAGTTGCGTTGGCCGTTGATGGCCTCGCGCGATTTCATCTTGGCGAGACGCCCGGCGAAGCGTTCGTAGTCTTCGCGTTTGTAGAGGCCACGCTCCAGTCCGGGCGAGGATACTTCCAGCGTATAGGCTGAATTCACCCAGTCTTCCACCTCAAGCACCGTCCCGACATGGTGGCTGACAGTGGCGCAATCCTCGTGGGTTACGCCTCCCGGCTTGTCAATGAAGATGCGCACAGCCGCGTTTCGTCCGAGCACACCGATCTCCGTGTGAACATGTTCGAGTCCGTGTTCGGTCGTGACGCGCTCGGCAATTTCGCGAATCCGCCCCTCGATTTCCGCCGCTTCCATCGCTCGCTCACCCCGCCCCTGATGTTCAAAAAACGCCCGGCTCAAAATACCTGCGCCCAAAATAAAAAGTGGGCGCGAACCCACTGGACAACGCCACCGCGCTCCGAGCAAGAGACGGATTATAAAGGGAAACGAGAAAAAGGGCAAAAGCGGAGCGGAGCAAAAGACCGGGAAAGCAGGCGGGGGGAAAGAGGACGGGGAAAAGCGGTTGAATTGAACCGGAAAGTGCGAGTTGGAGGTTTTACCCTGCGCCCGCGCCCACACCCTTTTTCCCCACGTTTTAGCCTAATTTCGCCTTCACGATTTCGCTCACCACGCGCCCGTCCGCCGCGCGCCCGCCGAGGCGCGCCTGCGCCGCCTTCATCACCGCGCCCATCTCCTTCATCGAAGACGCGCCCACCTCGGCAATCGCGGCTACGACCGCCCCCTCGATCTCCTCCCGCGTCGCGGCCTGCGGCAGATATTGTTCGATGACCGCGATCTCTGCATGCTCCTTCGCCGCCAACTCCGCGCGCCCGCCCCGCTCATACTGTTCGACCGAATCCCTGCGCTGTTTGACGAGCGACTGCAACATCTTCGCCAACTCCTCGTCGGTCAACTCGCCGCCCTTATCAATCTGCCGATTCATCATCGCGGCCTTCACCATGCGCAAGGTCGAGAGCCGCGGCGCATCCTTGGCGCGCATGGCGGCCGTCATGTCGTCAATGATTCGTTGTTTGAGACTCATCGGATGCTATCCCTTCGCTATTCTTTTCCGTTGGCGGCAGCGTGGCCGTTCGCGCGCGCGAGGTGTTCTTTGAGGAACCGACCCGTGTGCGATTCTTTGACGCGGATGATCTCGGCCGGAGTGCCGGTGGCGACGACCTGGCCGCCGGCGTCGCCGCCTTCGGGGCCGAGGTCGATGATGTAGTCGGCCGTTTTGATCACGTCGAGGTTGTGTTCGATGACGAGGAGTGAGCCGCCCGCTTCGACGAGGGTGCGAAAGGCGGCGAGCAGTTTGTTGATGTCGTCGAAGTGGAGGCCAGTCGTCGGCTCGTCGAAGATGTAGAGCGTGCGCGCGCCCGTGCGTTTCGAGAGAAAGGCCGCGAGTTTGATGCGCTGCGCTTCGCCGCCCGAAAGGGTCGTCGCCGATTGGCCGAGGCGCAGGTAGCCGAGCCCCACTTCGTCGAGCACGCGCAACTTGTTGGCGATCTTGTTCACGTCGCGGAAGAAGGTCAAAGCCTCGCGCACCGTCATGTTGAGCACGTCGTTGATGTTCTTGCCGCGATAACGGACTTCGAGGACGTTCGATTTGAAGCGCGTGCCCTTGCACTCTTCGCACTGGAGTTCCACGTCGGCGAGAAACTGCATCTCGACCGTCACCGTGCCGTCGCCCTCGCACACGTCGCAGCGCCCGCCGGGGACGTTGAAGGAAAAGTAAGAGGCGTCGAAGCCTTTGGCCTGCGCGTCGCGCGTCGAAGAGAAGACCTCGCGGATGCCGTCGTAAACCTTGATGTAGGTGACGGGGTTCGAGCGCGGCGTCCGCCCGATGGGCGATTGGTCAACGAGCACCACGTCGTCTATGGCCTGCGCGCCTTCGAGTTTTTGAAACGCGCCGACGTGCCCCTGCCATTCGCCGCGCTGTTTTTTCAAACCGGCGAAGAGCACATCGTGGACGAGCGTTGATTTGCCGGAGCCGGACACGCCCGTGATGCAGACGAACATTTCGAGCGGGATGTCCACGTCAATGCCCTGCAAATTATGCTCGCTTGCGCCGCGCACCGAGAGCCGCTTTTTCTTCACCGTGCGCCGCTGCTTCGGCTCTTTGATCTCGGCCTCGCCGCGCAGATATTTACCCGTGAGCGTCGCCGAATCTTTCAACAGCCCTGCGAAGTCGCCCTCGAAGACGATGCGCCCGCCGAGTTCGCCCGCCGCCGGGCCGACATCCAGTATGTGATCGGCGGCTCGCATCATGTCGGGGTCGTGTTCGACGACGAGGACGGTGTTGCCGATGTCGCGCAGGTTGTGCAGCAACTTGATGAGCCGCTCGCTGTCGCGCGGGTGGAGTCCGATGCTCGGTTCATCCAAAACGTAGAGCGCGCCGACGAGAGCCGAGCCGAGGTTGGTGGCGAGTTGGATGCGCTGCGCTTCGCCGCCGGAGAGCGTCGAGGCGAGGCGGTCGAGCGTCAGGTAGTCCAGCCCGACATCGACGAGGAAGCGCAGGCGGCGACGCACTTCAAAGAGCACTTTGTCGGCGATGGCCGTCTGCTCTTCGGAGAGTTGGAGCGTGTCGAAGAAGACGGCCGTCTCCTTGACGGGCAGCGCGCAGATTTCCGGCAGCGTGCGCTCGCCGACGCGCACGTCGCGCGCTTCCTGTCGCAGACGACCGCCGTTGCATTCCGGGCAGCGCGTGTAGCCGCGATACTTGGCGAGGAAGACGCGCACGTGCAGTTTATATTTCTTCGTCTCCAGCCACGCGAAGAAGCCGTGGACGCCGCCCCAGTGTCCCTTGCCTTCGACGATGGCGCGTTGTTGCGCGCGCGTCAATTCGGCATAGGGAACGTCGGTCGGGATGCCTTCGGAGCGGGCAAAGCGTTTGAGTTCCGTGCGCGCCCACTCGTGCTGCGGCTTCGTCCAGGGCTCAATCGCGCCCTCGTCAATACTGAGCAGAGGATTCGGGATGACGAGATCGAGATCGAGTCCGATGGTGTTGCCGAAGCCCTGACAGGTGGGGCACGCGCCGAACGGGTTGTTGAAACTGAAGAGGCGCGGTTCGGGCTGCGCGTAGACGGTGCCGTCGTAGCGACACTCGAAACGCTCGGAAAATTTCAGAGCGCGCGGCTCGGCTTCCGCCGTCTGGACGAGCGCCGTGCCGTGGCCTTCGATGAAGCAGGTCTGGAGCGAATCTGTGAGGCGGCTGCGCACGTCTTCGCGCGCCACGAGGCGATCCACGAGCACGTACACGCCTTCGAAGTCGGCTTGCGTGTAGTCGTCGGGCGAGCGCAGTTCGACGCTCTCACCGTTTGCATAGAGGCGCGTGAAGCCGCGCTGCATGAGGCTCATCACGTGCGCCGTCACCGCTTGGCGACTAAGGGCGCGCGCCGCGTCTTCGCCCGCCTTGCCTTTCTTCGCGCGCGCCTTCGCGCCGCCCTTTTTGCTCGCGGTGCCTTCGGCAGGCTCCGTGCGCAGCCCCGCCTCGGCGGGGAAGAGGACGTAAAAGCGCGTGCCTTCGTCGAGCGCGGCGAGCGTCTCGGTGGCGGCGGAGTCGGGCGAGTCTTTATGTACCTCGCGCCCGCAGACGCGGCAGATGGTCGTGCCGACGCGCGCGTAGAGGAGGCGCAGGTAGTCGTAAACTTCCGTCTGCGTGCCGACGGTCGAACGCGGGTTGCGCGTGGAGTTCTTCTGCCGGATGGCGATGGCGGGCGGGATGCCGCGCACCTCGTCTACATCAGGCTTGTCCATGCGTTCGAGAAACTGCCGCGCGTAGGACGACAGCGACTCGACGTAGCGGCGTTGCCCCTCCGCATAAATCGTGTCGAAGGCGAGCGAGGATTTACCCGAACCTGAGACGCCCGTGACGACCGTCAAGCGTTCGATGGGGATGGTGAAATCTACGTTCTTTAAATTGTTGACGCGCGCGCCGCGCACTGTGATCGCTTCTTCAGTCATGTTTAACTTCTGACGCCGGGGCGCACAGTCGGGAGTCTGGCGCACTAGCGAAACACACATGATAACTCGTTTCGGCGCGGAGGCGAAATGAGGAAAGAGACTAGTACGAGAGATACTAAAGTCAAAAACTCTGTTGGTAGTTATGAGGATGAAGATTTAGCTTAAAGGGGAGAGACCACCGTTTAGCGTGATGCGTTGAGGCGAGCACACTCACGGCACAGAGGTTTACCGCCGGTTCCTTGTCGAAGCAGTTCAATCTCAATATTGTTGCCTGTATGACAGCCAGTATTGTTGTGATAGACATCTTGCTTGATGGAATACCAACACTTAATCTCTTTATTTCTTGCTTGAAATGTCTCCGTGCTTTCTGCGCGCGTGTCTACATTTATCTGATGCGGTTTTACCCAATCTGCAAACTTTGATGAAGTGCCCGAATCATCTACAAATTCCAACATGTATGCCTCTTCGGGCTCATCAAACACTTCTACTACAGTGCCCCGCGCACCTCGTTGGAGACCGTATTCGGGTAAGTCTTCTGTTAGTTCGACAATATCCAGTTCATGAGCTTTTTTAGTGTCAAGCATAACTCGCCTCATCTCTTCGCTATCAACGTCGTGACCAAAATTGAGATGTCAGTTTTTGGCCTGATGATCCAAACAGTTCGTACGTCAGCCGTATTAGCATTCAAACCGACAATCGGTAGAATTACAAGATACTTTCTTCCCCAAAGACCTTCTCCCTGTGGGATTGCTTCGTGATATGGTAGCTCATCTAAAATCCTTCTCTTCAACTCTTCCCAATCCCATTGCTCGAATCCGAGAGCGCTCTTGAAAACGCGCGCTTTATGCCTGCCTTGATCGTGAGTTGGATTGAGCACATAACCTTCTAACTTATCTCGTAAAATAACGGCTTTCTCATAATTGGGTAGAGCATGTGAGTGTCTGCTTCTACTATCTTCGGTCATTGAACATCTCTACTTATTCATAAGTGTACTGCAGGAGCGCGGATTTTTATCATACATCTGCTTGATATTTTAGCCGTAATATCGAATATCGACTAGCTGTTTGAATTGCGAAGTGCAATTTGCGGCGAGAGATATGTAATCGGTTGAGTGTCCTACGGAACTACCAGCGCACGTCGTAGCGCGCCAGTCCCGCGCGCCAGCAGGAGGAAGCGGTTTTACCGAGCAGCGGGATCGAGCCGTCGAAAGTGAGCGGGGCGTCGGGCGGGCGGCGCATGCGGTAGGTGCGCCCGGTGGGCGAACTGACGGAGAGCGTGATCTTTTCGAGTTCGATGCGGACGATGGTGGCCGTGCGCCAGTCTTTGCGACAACGCAAAAGGAGGTGCGCGCCGAGCGGGAGCGCGGCGAGCGTCGTCGCCATGACGGCTTCGACTGCGGCTTCAATTACCGTTGATGAATCGAGGCCGCCGGGAGCGAGCAGCGCAATTGCTGAATCGTCCGGCGGCCTCTCGAATGTGATGCTCAAGTTCGTCGTCTCTACACTTCGAGCGGGTCTTCAAAAGGGAGGTCGGGCTGGCTCGGGCTGTTGCGGCTGACGGCGTAGGCGCGCATCGCCGTCGAGAGGATCAGGACGGCGATGCCGATCCAGATGAGCGACCAGATGATGGCCGGAACGCCCGTCGCATCGGCCATGTTCATCGCATCGGTTTGTGCGTTCGTCGCGACCGACATCCACAACACGTTCTTCAAATCGAACACAGCGTTCAGGACGCACTGCACGGCGAGAAAGCCGACGAGGAAATTGGCCGCACGCAAGCCCGCATATTTCGCCGCCGCCAGGAGTCCGGCGGCGATGGCGACGCCCGCCAGCACCGTGAACGGTTGCAGCGACAAATTCGTGAGCGGGGCGATGAAGCCGAAGACAAGCGTCAGGCCGAGAATGACGAGGGCGGAGCCGACCAGCACGACGCGCGCCTTGACCTTGCGGCGCACGAGCCAGAGCAAGAGCGCGCCGAAGGCGACCGTGCCGAGATAGCCCGCGCTGGAGATGAAGAAACGAGAGAAGAACCCGCCCTGCGGCGTCAGCGTCTCGGTCAAGCCGCTCGCGTCGATGGCGACGCTCAGGCTTTGCACGGAACTGCCGGTCAAAATGGCGGCCAGCGCGTGCCCGCCTTCGTGTATGAAGGTCACGAAGAGGCGGAACGGGTAAGTCAAAAAGCTGGTGTAGGGAAGAAACCAGAGCGCCAGCGTGATCAACGTGGCGATGAGCAGCGTTCGCGCCTGCGGGCGCGCGTCGTGTGCGATCTTCATTCTCATCATTTTCATCTCAAACTCTCCGCTCGACCGAACTGCCAAACTTTCCCGCCCAACGGTTGCGACTCATTCTACGACGAAGGGCGGAAAAACGTAAAAGTAAAAAGGTGAAAGAACAATGGCGGCGTGCGAACTTCCGAAGGCACCACTATAAACGCCCGACGGGCTTCCGATGTTCCTCCCGTTTTCAAACGGGCTGCTCCCCGTCGCCCCTCCCGCTCCTCTTGCCCTTTACCCCTTCACCTTTCCCCTCTCATAATCGCCCGACTTCCCGCCCGTCTTTCTCTCCAGCCTGACCTCCGTGATCGTCATCGCTTTGTCGAGCGCCTTGCACATGTCGTAGACCGTCAGGGCTGCGACCGCGGCGGCGGTCAACGCTTCCATCTCAACGCCCGTCCCGGCGCGCGTCGCGGCCTCTGCTTCGATGTAGACGCCCGCGTCCTCTATTCGAGCGCGCACCTCTATATGCGTGAGCGCGAGCGGGTGGCAGAGCGGGATCAGGTCGGCGGTGCGCTTGGCGGCCATGATGCCTGCGAGGCGCGCCGTCTCCAAAGGGTCGCCCTTCGGCGTGCGGTGCGCGCGCACGGCTTCCAACGTCTCCGCCGACATCAAGACGCGCGCCGAGGCGACGGCGCGCCGCGCGGTCGTTTCCTTCGCGCTCGTGTCCACCATCGCCACGCGCCCCTCCGCGTCCATGTGGGAAAGTTTGCTCATCTGTTTGATCCTTTGACGGCGTGGACGATCAAAGTGTTCCCGCCAAGGAGAATTTCGTCCGACTGCAACTCGGCCGTCCAGCGCTCGCGCCGTTTGTCGGCCGGGGCGAAGCGCGCGACGAGACGGAGCAGCGCGACGAGCGGCCAGTAAAGCCAGAGGTGCGACTTGGGCTTGTCGCGATAAAGTTTGGCGATTTCGAAGCCGTACTTTTCGAGCGTGTAGCGAAGCTCCGCGTAAGAGATCGGGTTGATGTGCAGAGCCATCTCCTCCATCGTGCCGAGTTCGGCGCGCACGCGCGCGAGGGCTTCGCGCGAGATCGGTTTGAAGTGCGAGGTGTAGCCGTGGAGCAGCCACTTGATGCGCTCCTCTATGTTGAGAATGTTGGGGACGGTGACGACGAGTTGGCCGCCCGCGCGCAGCAGCCGCGCGAACTCGCGCACAGCCTGTTGCGGATTCTCGATATGCTCCAACCCTTCGACGCAGGTGATGAAATCGAAACTCGCGTCCGCGTAGGGAAGCGTAGCGGAGAGGTCGCCGCCTTTGATCTCGACCCCGTTCAGGCGAAAAATCTGCGGATAGAGATCGCAGCAGCGCACCTCGAAGCCCGCGCGTTGAAGTCTGGCGGCGAGCGCGCCTTCACCCGCCGGAACGTCGAGCAGCAGGCCGCGCGCCTCTTGCGCGCCGAGAACTTGCGCCACCGTCTCGTGGATCGCTTCGTGCGCGAGCGGCACGGCCTCGCGCACGGTCTCCGCTGCCGGAGCGCGCTCCGGCGGCGGTGGTGCGGCTTCCGTCAACGCGGCCGTGGGAGTCTCACCGAAATTTTTCATGCGAACAAACTAAACCTCAAAACGTGACGATTAAGCAAGAGTCCAAAGCCTTTTTGCGCGCGCACGATAAAACCGACGCGCAGCCCGCCTCCGTAAATCCCAACAGACGCGAGAAACAATCATTGATAGTCATTGACAGTTTGAGCGCGTCGAAATTTTTCCGTTCGATGAGACGCGATTGGGGCGGCCGAGCGCAAGAGCGCGGCGGGCGTGGCCTCAGAGGAGGCGTGTCATCGAGAGCAATTCCAAACAGTTTGAAGATCGAAAGGAACCCACAATGAAAAAGACTTTCCTGAGCTTGATGCTCTGCATGTTCGCTCTGGCCTTGACGGGCGCGACCGCCTCGGCGCAGATGACGAATGACAGTAAGAAGATGAACGGCAACCCGACGGTGGGCGGCGCGGCGATGTACAAGACCAAAACAATCGTCGAGAACGCGATGGAGTCGCCGATTCACACGACGCTCGTGGCCGCCGTCAAGGCCGCCGGTCTCGTCGAGACCCTGTCGGGCAAAGGCCCCTTCACCGTATTCGCGCCGACCGATGAAGCCTTCGCCAAGTTGCCCGCGGGCACGGTCGAAACGCTCGTCAAGCCTGAGAACAAGGCGACGCTCACCAAGATTTTGACCTACCACGTCGTCGCCGGGAAGATGGACGCCAAGAAGATCGCGCAGGCCATCAAAAAGGGCGGCGGCCGCGCCACCTTCAAGACCGTGAGCGGCGGCACGCTGACCGCGATGATGCACGGCAACGGCGTTATGCTGACCGACGAAAAAGGCGGCACGGCGATGGTCACGACCGCCAACGTGTACCAGTCGAACGGCGTCATACACGTCATTGACACGGTCGTGATGCCTAACTAACTTCCGCGTCCGTAGTCTCCTTGAGCAAAAGGGCAAAGGCGTCCTCGCTGTTGAAGCGAAGACGCCTTTTGTCGTCTTGTGAGTTGTTTGAACTTTACAACTAAGCGGGCAGGCGAACGACGCGCACGACGGTCTCTGCCTCAATAGTCTGCACGCCCGCTTCGACGATGATGAGCGCATCGGCGCGCGTGAAGGCGACGAAATCGGAGGAGCCGCCCCAGCGCAGAGGCTCTGCGACGAGTCGCCCCGCCGCGTCCGTGCGAAGTTCTGCGGGGAGATAACTCGCGCGCTCGATTGTGCCGCGCACGTTGCGGCCGAGCACGGCCTGTTCTTCGTTGAGCGCCGCCGCACGCGCGCCCTGCATGGCGCGAATCGCCGTGCGCGCGAACAGGTTGAAGGTGACGGAGACGGAGACGGGATTGCCGGGCAGCCCGAAGATGAGCGTCCGACCGAGACGCGCGAAGACGGTCGGCTTGCCCGGCCGCAAACTCACCCGCTCGAAAAATATTTCCGCGCCGAGCGACCTGAGCGCCGTCTTCGTGAAATCGTAGATGCCCATCGAGACGCCGCCCGACAACACGAGCACGTCGGCGCGCTCGGCGCACTCGGCGATCAAGTGTCTGAGGAGTTCGGCGTCGTCTCCGGCGAAGGGCGCGTGTTCGACGCGCGCGCCCGCCGCTTCCGCGTAGGCGAACAGCGAATAGGTGTTCGAGTCGCGAATTTGATCCGCGCCCGGCTCTGCGCCCACATCAACCAACTCCGTGCCCGTCGCCAGCACCGAGACGCGCGGGCGCTTCCCAACCTTAATGCGCGCGTAACCGAAAGAGGCCAGCGCGGCCATCGACGCCGCATTGATCGTCTCCCCGGCGCGGAGCACCGTCTCGCCGCGCGTGATCTCCGTCGCGCGTTTCGTGATGAACTGCGCCGGCGCGGTCGCCCGCTCGATTTCGACGTGCGCGCCGCCTTCCGTTTCGTGCGTCACTTCGACCTGCTGAACGCTGTCCGCGCCCGCGGGCACGGGCGCGCCCGTCATGATCCGCACGGCCTCGCCCGCCTGCAACTCACCGCGCCAACCCGCGCCCGCCGCCGCTTCACCCGCGATGCGCAGACGCACGGGCGCGGCCGTCGTCGCCCCCGCCGTATCCGCCGCGCGCACCGCATAGCCATCCATCATGGCGCGGTCGAACGGGGGCAAGTCTGTGTCGGCTACAACGTCTTCGGCCAGCACGCGCCCGCGCGCCTCGACGAGCGCGACCGTCTCCACAGGCAGGCGCGGCGTCTGCGCTTCGATGATGCGGATGGCTTCGGGGACTGGAATCATGCGTGCTTCACTAACAAAACTCTCGAACAAAAATTAAGAACAGAACGTGCGAACAAAAATCAGAAATGGAAAGCGCGAACAACAATCTACGCCCCGATCTATGAACGACTCGCGGCAGGCGTTGAGTAAGAGTTCGTAAACGACGACGGGGTCTGGGTCGGACGACGCTGTGCCTTCGGCGCGCACGACGGAACCGGCGAGAAAGAGCACGCGCGACCCGGCGTGCCGCGCGTGGAATGAGGTGTTAGATGCGTCTTCGTCATAAATCTCAAGCTTCAACTCCGAATAAGATAAACTATTGAGCCGACGGTCATGGACAATCCAAACAACAGTGTGATGGTCGCTGTTATGAGTAACTTCATACCCAGAAGGCTTCGGGATTTAAGCCTTAGCTCACCCTCTACTACATAGAAACTCGACAGGGACAAAACTACGCCGCACGCTATGACGGCAAGGGCAAACTCGCGCGTGCCTTTTTCGAAAGGCATAATCGGCATGGGCGCAGTTAATAAGGAAACCGTGTAGACCAGGACACGTTTCGCCCTACCAGAGATCACGATAGGTTCCCCTCTTAATCCTCTCTAAACATACAGGCAAGCGCCGAACGCCGGAATTGAGCCGCGCCGAGCGAATGCCATTCAATCAACAGCAGTGGAAGCACCATGAGAAGCACGTTTTCAAGGCGTCGGGTTCAATGAGTTATTGGGCGCAGCTTCGACGTAAACACGATCCATTTATTACTCGTCCGTCAGCTCATTTCCCGCATGCCTTCCGGTATTGACTTCAGACAAGATCGTTCCACTTCCGCCATTTGCACGCCGTTCCAGCGGAATTTGATAGTGTAATACTGAGTCGGCACATACTCGCCCTCTCTTAAAACCGCTTGATCTAAAATGAGAAGCCGGTCTTCTACTTTGAAGTTGCTCCCTAAACTTCCGACGCTGAGGATGTAATCGCCGCGCCTCCCGCCCTCGAAGTGTGCGAGCGCCAACACCTTCCCGCTCTTCAACGTGTAAATAAATACTTCGTCGAGGGTGCGGCTGATGCGCGTGTTAGTACCCCTTAACAAGATGACGGCTTCCTCTGCCCCGTCACCCGTGAGGTCGCCGTACGTAATTCTCTGTAGACCGGACTCCGCACCGTCGGCTCCAGTCCGCCCCCCGTCGCGCAACTGGATGACCTCCTTTTCCTTCTCCCACTCCAGCCGATAAGTAAAATTCTTAAAATCAACTTGGCGGATGTCACTTATGGATTTCGTTGCCGGCGATTCCCGTGGAACTCTTTGCCCATGAGATAAAGTTAAGCAGAGCAACGTCAGCACAGACAGTGCGATAATTCTCAGCCCGACCATAGCTTTACTCCTTACTTACACGGGTAGCGCCCAACGCCGGAATTCCAGCGGCGTTGGGCGCAAGCATACAGCCCGACCGGAGCCAGGCGGCATGACAGGCACGCTATCCCGCCGTCCGCCCGAATGACTTGTTGGGCTGCACCCGTGTGACACCCACGTAATCTTTCGGCCAGTTGCGTCGCAAACTATCTAATCGCAGTTCGGGACGCCCAGAAAGCAGGGCATCTGGTCACTTAGGAGGCTGCCCAACACGATTGCGATGACGGCCAAAAAAGCGATTCTGGACAAAAGATTGAAGGGATTCGCCAAGACGTTCTGTCTCGCCCGCACGGTTCGCACTACCGGCGTAAGGATGAAGACGAAGGCCATGGTTAAGAGCCACAGGAAGCCGAATAAGAGGATCAGCCCGGGGGCATTCTGTTTGGTTATAGTGTTATTCAGAGATTCGAGGATGGCAAACGGCAGCACGAGGATGAAGCCGATGAGCGCAGCCGATTTCAGGTTTTTGGCGATGCTTTTCATCGGGACTTCATTTTGCGGAACGCTTCGCATTTGTAAACCTCCTTTTTTTGCGAATGATGCTCCACTTTAAGCGACTTGTCCATCCCGGCATTGAATTCAAAGATACTCAAAAGACACTGCCGCCAAACCGCCGGTCTAATAAATACCGGAAATCGAGGAGAGCGATTCCGTGGGATGTCGATTTTAGTGGGTTATACATTCATTAGAATGTGAGGCATCATGGTGGTTGGTTCTGGTTTGCTTGCCTGTTTGGGTGGAGACGTTAGTTACCGGGAAGGTGGAGGGAATTCAGTATGAATGCGAGGCTGTCGCCATCGATCTTCACTGTAGCAATGTTAGCTCTGGGGTGTGCGCAGCTTTCCTGCTCGCATCCGCCCGGAGGGTCGAAAGCATCAAGTGTAGAACAATCGAGGAGCACTGATCCCGACATCGAAGTCCCGACCATCGAATTTTGCGACGTTTTAAGAAAACCGTTTTTATATGAAGCAAAAACAATCAAAATTAAAGCGAGGTTAAGCAGGTATCGCGAATATATAACCTTTTATGACAAAGGCTGTGTTCCCGGACACCCATTGGTCGGCGTCGTATTTGATCCATCCTTCCAATACGAGACGGTGAGTGAAGCGGGTCGGAACCTTAATCAAATAATTCGGGGGAGCGAAGATGCAGGGGAAGGTAACATCAGCGTCTTCGTAGCTGCGGTCGGGTTTTTTAAGGAAATTCCTTCCAATCAGAGGGCTGATTATACTGAGTTGCAGTATCAATTCATCGTCGGAAAAGTCACCGAGATAGACACTCTCAAGCAAGATACGAATTAGGGGTTAGTGGGTCGGTAAATCTATCCCCGGAGCCTTAGAAACACAAATGGCCTCCCCGAAGGAAGGCCACTAGTGCTGCGTTTGCCATTAGATTAATGGCGGAGCCGACGGGACTCGAACCCGCGACCTCCGACGTGACAGGCCGGCGTTCTAACCAACTGAACTACGACTCCGCAAAAACTTCAAAACTTGAACCGCGACGGGCGGTGACGCTTCGACGGGCGTCTTGCCGCTAATGGTAGGCACGGTGGGACTCGAACCCACAACCCCCGCCTTGTAAGGGCGGTCGTCTACCATTGACAGTACGTGCCTCCAGTGAAGACTCGGCAGGCGGCTGCCGCATCTCACCATGAAAACGGATCGCGCCGGTTCGCTCCTGCCAGACCGGCCGCGCGAACTCACTCGATCTCTCCTCACGCCCGCTTCAAAGACCAATGCTCCGTTTGAAAATAACAGACTCGACGTTTGTTCTTCCGAAGCGAGACTCATCCTAAAAGATGCCCTGCACGGTGTCAAGCAGAGCGGCCGAGCGCACGGCGGGGGCGCGATCACAGCAGCCAGACGGGCAGCGCCGGGTCAGCTTCGCGTTTCTCCGCGGGCGCGTTCGCGTCGTCCCGTTCTTCGGCGACGGGCGCGGGAATCGCCGGTTGCTCGCGCCCTTCTTCGTCGGGCGACGGCCGCCGCTTGAGCGGGTTGATCAGTATGGCTTCGACCTGATCGTCGAGTCTTCCGATGACGGGCATCGTGTCGCTCCTTTCAGTCATCAAGGGTTTGCGGCTATATTTAACGCCGCCGATTTTTCCGTGTGAAGTGTAAGTCTATGTCGAAGCATCCCTCAAAGCAAAAAGGCGCGCGAAAGCAGAAACGGGCGTGGTTGGCGGCGATTGCGTCGCTGCTCCTCGTCTGGACGTGCGCCGGACAACTTCAGGACTCTCTCGCGCAGACGCCGCGCCCGGCGCAGCAGCAGGGCACGACGACGCCGCCGCAGCAACGGCCGCGCCGCGTCGGTTCTATCCCTGCGCCCACGCCCAACGCGCCGCGCGCGACCCCGACGCCCGCCCCGCAAGAAGTTGACGAAGACGAAGTGGTGCGCGTGGAGACGCAACTCGTCACCGTGCCCGTGACGGTAACGGATCGCACGGGGCGCACGCTCACGAACCTGCGCGCCGAAAACTTCGCCCTCTACGAAGACGGGCGGCCGCAGCGCGTCGCCAACTTCATCGCCACCGACGCGCCTTTCGAGGTCGCGCTCCTGTTAGACACTTCCGGTTCGACGCGCGCCGAGGTCGGCCTTATCCGCCGCGCGGCCAACGCCTTCATCGACGCCCTGCGCCCCG
>DASVPS010000257.1:0-6372 GCA_036389555.1 Pyrinomonadaceae bacterium | reverse complement strand
ATGAGCACGTGCATGCGAAATTCGATTTCGGGGCGCGGCGCTTCGGGCGTGTCAAGCCGTTTGAGAGCCTCTTCGATGGATACGATGTTTTCGGGGAAGTCGCGCACGGTGATCGTCTTGAAGGGACGATTGGATGAAATTTGCGCGCCCTTGTGCCCGCTCGTCAGCAAACGCAAGACCGAGAGCAAGGTTTCCGGGTCGCGATACTTCACCTCGAAGACGCGATTTTTGAAATTGGTGTGAGTGACGGTGTTGTCCGGCGTGGGCTGCGGGGTGCTCGTCCCCTGCGCGGCGGCGATGTGTGCGCAGCAGACGGCCAGCGCGAACGCGGCGACTACCTTGAGTTTGAATGAAAACATAATCTCTCCTGTTTACTTTCTTAACAGACCTGTTTATTTCCTGACTACCTGTTTGCTTTCGGGCTGACGTGTTCAGTGTTTACTTCAACGGCCGCGCCTGATCTTGCGTGGCCGGCGACAACCAGATGATGCGTATGTTGGGGTCGGACGTTTGAATCTCGATGCGCGAGACTTCGGGCGCTGCCGCCGCTGCCGTCGCGTCGCCGCTGCCGCCCGCCAGAGCTAACTCTGCCGCGTTTGCACGCGCCTTCGCGGCGACGTTTGAGGCGTGCGGGTTTCGTCCGGAGTGTGAAGGCATGCGGCTCGCCGTCTGCAAACCGCGCAACGATCCCTTCTGTCCGTTCTCGATATTCGCCTTCGGCTGCGGAAGCGACGACTTCGACGCGCGCTGCGCTCTCCTCGTGCGCGTCGCCAAGCCCGCGACCTCTTTAACCTGACGCGGTGCCGGCCGGTGGTTGTCTCCCGTCATAGTCGCCGGCGGAGTATTCATCGACGCCGTCGTCTGCCTTTCGCCGTTCACGTTAGCGTGCATGCTCTGCGGCGCATCGCCTTGAAACGTGCGACGCGAATAGCTGTTGAGCGCGAGCGCGGCGACGATGAGGAGCAAGGCCAGCGATGCGGCGTAGGCGAGGCGCGCGTTGAAGAGGCGCGCGAATCCGTAGGGCGGCGCGGGCGTGTGGTCGCGCCTGATATGAGCGAGCACGGAGCGTCTGATCTCTTCGTAAAACGCGCCGTCGAAATCGGGTGGCAGTGTGGCCGCGCGCAACAGTTCCCGGCTCGCGCGATATTCTCCTGCGACGCCGCGACACTTTTCGCACGCCGTTAGATGGCTCTCGACGGCGCGCGCGCGACGGCCTGTGAGATCGCCCGCGATGTAGAGCGGCAGAAACTTTTCGGTGCGTGTGCATTTCATAGTCTTAAACTCTACGCCCTTCCCGGCGCAGCAGGCGTTCGCAGTGAAGCTTGAGCTTGGCGCGCGCCGAACTGATCTGCGAGCGCACGGTGACGGGGCGCGAACGCAGCACGCGCGCCACCTCTTCCGTCGTCAAGCCTTCGAGATCGCGCAGGACTATCGCGGCGCGCTCTTTCTCCGGCAGCGTTCTGAGCGCGCTCATCAGCAGGGCGCGTTGCTGCGCGCGAATGGCCTGCTCTTCCGCGTTCATGTCGCTTGACGCGGCTTCCGGCGCGGCGCGTTCGTCCGCGCCGTGGTGCGGGGCAAACTGCGCGCCGTCGAGTGCTGATCCGCGTTTGCGCGCGGCGTCGCGGCAGACGTTGATCGTGATGCGATAGAGCCAGCCGTTGAAATCCTGTTCGGGGCGGTAGCGGTCTAGGTATTTATAGACGCGCAGGAAAACTTCCTGTGCGGCGTCGCGCGCATCCTCTCGATTGCCGAGCATGCGCCACGCGACGGCCACCACCTTGCGCTCCGTCTCCAACATGATGCGCTCGAAGGCCGAGGCATCGCCGGCGCGGGCACGCGCGACGAGCAGGGCGAAATGTTCGCTTCCCGTTTCCGTTCGTCCGGCAAGCGGCGTCTGGAAGTCGCCCGCCATCATCGCCGCAAAGTGTGCTGTCTCAGTTGTCATCTACGATCTCTCTTCGGCGCATCACTACACATCTTTCACTACCGTCCGGCGCGCGAAAGCGTTGATAAGAATTTCCGGCGAGACTGACACGCCCGGCGTGGGTGCTTTGTTCCAACGGATCAATCGTTCGCTTGAAATGAGGGTGGAAGAAAACGGAAATCAGTTGACGAGCGCGCGGCAAACTACTACAAGAGAAGTTCACGCGCCGCGCAGCGTTCAACTCAAACGCCGCCGCACGCGCCGCCCGAAGCCTTGCACGCCCGCTCCCGGAAAGGTTCTGTCGAGAGAGTTAATTTCATGCGTCGCATTGATCTGAAAAAAGCGCAGGTTGCGCGTTCCAGCACGATTCGCGGCATCAACCGGCAGATCGTGCTCAACTACGTGCGCGACCGCGAACCGATCTCGCGCGCCGAGATCGCGCGCGAGACGGCGTTGCAGCGTTCGACCGTCTCGACCATCGTCGAAGAGTTGAAGACGGGCGGCCTCATCGAAGAGATCGGCGAGGGCGAATCCACGGGCGGGCGCAGGCCGACGCTCCTGCGTCTGCGCGCGGCGGGCGCAATGGCAATCGGCGTGGACATCACGCCCACCTGCACCACGATTGCGACGAGCGATCTGGCCGGGCGCGTCCTCGAACGCGAAGACTTCCCGCACATAGAGCAGCCGGAGCAACTCTACGCGCGCGTCATCGAGAGCGTGCGCAAGTTTGCGACGAAGGGCGGCGAGCGCAAGATCGAGGGCGTGGGCGTGAGCCTGCCCGGTCTGGTTGACCCGGACACGGGGCGCGCGATTTACATCCCCTGGTTTGAATGGCGCGACTGGCCTGTGGCCGCCGAAATCTCAGGCGCGACCGGACTCGACGTGATCATTGACAACGACGCGAACGCCGCCGCGCTCGCCGCGCTCTGGTTTGGCCGGCAGGAATTGCGCGAGGCGCGCGACTTCATCATGGTGCTCGTGGCCGAAGGCATCGGCACGGGGATCGTCGTGGACGGTCAAATCTATCGCGGTAAGCGAGGAGGGGCGGGCGAGTTCGGCCACATGATCGTGGGCGAGCGCGGCCCCGTGGCCTGCTCGTGCGGTAATCACGATTGCTGGGAGGCGTTCGCTTCGGGGCGCGCGGCCGTGGCGCGTTATCTGCAAGAGGGCGGCGATGCGGACGGCGGACGAATTGATTTCGCGCAGGTGGTTGACCGCGCCCTCGCAGGCGAAGCGCGCGCCCGCCACGCGCTCACCGAGACGGCACACTACCTCGGCATCGGCATCTCCAATCTCATCGTCGGTCTCAGCCCGGAGGCGGTCGTCGTCGGCGGCCCCATCGCGCGCGCGTGGCCGCTTGTCGGCGAGGCGCTCAGCGAAACCATCGGGCGCAGCGTCCGCCGCGGGTTGCCCTCGGCGCTTATCATGCCCTCCATTCTCGGCGACCATCCCACGCTGATGGGCGCGATCAGCCTCGTCCTCGCGCGCAAGTTCGCCTCCATCGCGGCGGCCTGACGGCCGAATTGAACGGCGAGCTATCTGCTACAAGAAAAACACAAGCTAGGTTGTGTTGACATTTCAGTTAACCTGTTTGCATGAGGACAGTAAAGCTAACGAAGGGGCAATGGGAAAAGATACTGCCATTTTTACGTTCATGCGAACGCTGACAATCTCAACAGAACCTAATGAGTTTTCATAGAAAAAAAGCCCTGCTTGCAGGGCAGGGCTAAAAAGAGTGGCTAGAGCTTTCTCTTTCCTAAACTTCAAATTGCTAATAGACGCAATTGCCGCCGACACAGTAGCCGAATCCATATCCTTGTATGTATGGACAATCACTACTGGTCAGACATGCGCCGCCGCCACCACCACCACCGCACATCACACAATGCGAGGAACAGTCATTGTTATCTTCGAAACATGCCCTTCTGCACGCGCTGGTAGTGCATTCCTCCAGACAGGCACTGAGTGTTGCGTCGCACTCTTCGCAGCATGGAGCGGCGTAAACGGGTTGCACCGTTTTGTTGCTGGAGACAACGAACCCGAGACTAATTAACAAGAAAGCGAGTGTTAGAACTTTCCTGAAAAGTTTCGATGTGAGAATTTGCTTCATTAATGTTTCCTTCCTTTGCCAAGTTAGAGTTTATCAATTACCTCCAACTCTTGATCAGAGGATAACTTTCCAACCCAATAATCCGTGATCTCGCCTTTGTCATTAGTCAAAATCAAGGTTGGCGTTCCGCTGACTTGAAGAGTGTTGAGAGCGACTGTTTCAACTCAAGGTTATAGAGGCCAAGTTGATCGAGGTAAGCCGCGCTTTCCTCTTGGTTGCCGGGCAAGACCGCAATCAAATTGACGGTTTTGTCCTGCACGTTTTCCCCTTAGACGTTTGTAGAAGGGCGCACTCTCGGTGCAAAAATGACAATCCTTTTGTAGCACCATGAGCAAAGTTTTCGGCTGGTTCGACCAGTCGGTATCAGGGATATTTATTTTGGTTCCGATGGTTGGATAAACTCGCGCTGGTTGGTTGGGATTTATCGAAGGGAGGAAGAAATATCTTTGGGCTATAACACCTACCAACAAAACAGCCACAACAATGATAAGAATATTGGCTGTGAGTTCGATCTTCCGATTAATTCTACCCATATTCGTGGACGTGAGGTCTTGTGAGTTGCGGGTGCAAGCTACACCAGTGAAAACTTAAAGTCAAGATAATCTCAATAAGTGAGCCGCGTTTGAACGAGTTCATCAACAAGATCAAGTACCGCTATTGGGTCGTCTCGCACCTTGAAGCGGTCGAAGAACTATCTGGGATTCTTGAGTTGTTGTGAGCACTCTTGGTTGTTTAGCTGCGTTGAAATGTCAACACAAGCTAATTAAGCATCACATCAGGAATGTCACTCAAGTTTGCGCGTTTTGTTTTCGATAGTGGTCTTCGCAAGGATGCGCCGCCTCCGCTTTTCATCATTCAACAGAATGTTTTGGAGAGGGGCCGGGGAAACTTTGACCCCTCTCTTTGTTGCTCACGACAGACAGTGAATCAGGCCATGCCCTCAGGGCGTGCATGCGCTCGCAGACCAACCATAATCATGAATAGAACCGCACGCCGTGGTGTAGGAGACGCCGGTGGCATACACCATCGGGCTGATCGCCGTATAGACGTTAGGATTTGTCCGTGTGTATGAGTTGGACGGGCTGCTGGAACTGATGCTCGCCTGCACGTAAGGTGCGCGATAGTCGCTTATCACCGTTGTCCATGCGGCCTGACACGTTGGAGACCAATACCGATACACCGTGCCGACATAGTTTGAGTCCTCATCGTAGAGGTCAACATCGCTCACGACATACCCGTCCGCCGAGCAGCCGGTCGTAGCATGATTCAGCCCGTTACATGTACTTCCATAACACGTCGCCGCCGCCGCGCTTCCGGCTGAGATGGTGGTTGGGACTGCGGTGTGGGAAAGAGCGAGCGCGAACACTAAGGCCGTCAGAAATTTAGACATGAGGATTCTCCTTTGTGAAGGTTGCTGGTGAGAGCCTGAGAGCGTCTACCGTGTCGCAGACGCTTGAGGCCGGAGGTGAACGTCTCAACAGGTAGCTTCTACCCCTTCTCCGGCAGGCTGTCAACAAACATCCGACAGGTCATCCTCTGTTAGTTTTTTGTCTGATGAAGGGCAGGGCGAGGAGGACAAATCCTCTTCAAGGGCGGCGCGGTTCTCAAAAATGCTAGGAGGGGAGCAATCCTTGCCCTTGTTCATTTTCTCGACTAAATTCTTATCTCTTTATATCTCCCCTCCGCCTCTCACAAACTTTCGTCAGCCTCGCGTCCCATTTGCAATAGCATCAGCTCGGGAATGTCACTCAAGTTTGCGCGTTTTGTTTTCGATAGGAAGCAACTCGGTTGAATTTTCGACCACACTCTGCGCAGGCTCAAACGACTTTCCTTCCAGAACCCTGACGGTTTCTTTTGACTCCAGTTCTTCAGTCCTACTCCGCTCGAATTTATTGGCTCCGGCCTTGCTTCTCTCCCTGCGCTGAAAATAGCCTATAACTTCCTGAATGGTTTTAAGCAGAAAGAAAACGCCCAGACTTATTTTCACCACATCTTTGCTGAAGCCCGGATCGATAAAAAGGTAAGCGACGATGCAGACCATCAACACTCCGATCAATGCGGTTGAAGCTGAATCCATCACCCGTTTGACCGAACTCAGTGATTTGATCAGGTCTGAATCTTCGCCAAAGACAACCTGATTCATCAATGATTTTGCCGTGTCCCGTAGATTCAATCCACAAAAACGGCAGTAATTCTGTTTCTTACTGTTCCTCGCTCCGCAGTTAGGGCAAAACATACTCATTCCTTAATTGTTTTAAGTTCTATTCCCACCCGACAGCGGAGACGCCTAACGCCCGGCACCAGCGGCGCGCACAGACCTTTGATCACGAGAGAGACG
>DASVPS010000256.1:0-13281 GCA_036389555.1 Pyrinomonadaceae bacterium | reverse complement strand
TCCCTCATCCCTTTCCTCCCGGCCATCCCGCGCGCGACACCGCGCATCTCAGTTCTGCCAAAATGATTCGCGTGTAGTTGGCGCGAAAAGTAAACACCAGCGCGCACGGCGAGCGGTTTCCGTCTGGCGCGTTTTCTTGCGAGTTGGTGAGTGTCATTTGACAGGTTTGTGCCCGGATGTTTGTAGAGAAATTCGGGAGCAGGGGAAACGATATGTTTAATAAGAGAAAAATCTTTTCGGCGTTTGCGGCGCTTGTGCTGATTGCCGCCGCCGTTCCGGCGTTCGCCAGCGGCGGCGCGGATAAGAAGGCGAAGCGCGCGCGACGCAGCATCAGCGGCGCGCCGATCAATCTCGCCATCCTCGTGCAGGACGACCTCGTGCCGCGCGTGGGGAATGAGATCGACGTGACGCGCGACTTTATACGCACGCTGCCCGCGGGTTCGCGTGTGATGATCGGCTATTTACGGAGCGGTTCGTTGCAGGTGCGACAGAAGTTCACGGACGACTTGGAGCAGGCCGGGCGCGCGCTGCGCATCCCCGCCGGACACGTGAGCGCCGCGCCTTACAACCCTTACGTGGAAGTGATCGAAGCTCTGCGCCACTTTGAGGCGGAGGGTAAGAATCGCAACGCCGTGCTGCTCATCTCCGACGGCCTCGACGTCTCGCGCGGTATCGACTCGTTCAGCACCATCAACAGCATCGACATGGAACGCGCCGTGCGCGAAGCGAAACGTCGTAACGTCGCCATCTACTCTTTCTATGCGCCGTCGGTCGGGCTTACGAGTTACAACCGGCAGGCCGTCAGCTTCGGTCAGAGCGCGCTCAACCGAATCTCGAATGAGACGGGCGGCCGCGCCTTCTTTCAGGGGACGAGTTTCGTCAGCTTCAATCCGTACTTCGACAACCTGAGCCGGACGCTCAACGGCGCGGATAGCGCTTACTAACTTTTCCTCCCGAGCGCCCTTCGGGAACTTTGCAGACGCCGCCGCTGGCTCGACACCAGCGGCGGCGTCTCTTTAGTTTTGCCGGTCTGTTTTCCCCTCTGCCGGGGCGCGAAAAAGTTTTGCCGCGTGCCGCCGACAGGTGTTAAAGTTAGCCACACCATAGCGCACCCCGCGGCGGTTCGCGCACGACGGTCGGCGCGCCTCAGCAGTGGCAGAAGATGAAGACTAACAGCGGCCGCGAATACTGCTTGATCGTGGAAGGCCCCTACCTGACGGAATCTGAGGCCGAGCACGCGCTGCGCGATCCGTTTCTGGAAGATTGGGTCGAGCAGACGGGCAAATTTCGCATACACAATCTGAAAGAGATAGAGGTTGTGCCCGGCGTCTCTCTCGGCATGCTCGGCGTCCGCCTGCTGGATGAAGAGTTGTTCGAGATCGCGAGCCTCGACCCCGAACACCCGCTCACGGAGCACAAGTCGAAGGGCGTCGCCGAAGCCCTCACGCGCCACGGCATGTTTGACGAAATCAGCGTCGAGCCGCGCGAAGAAGTTGAAGAGGGCGAAGGTTAAACCCGAAGACCGCCGCGGTTCACAGTCTCGCGCTCGCAGAGAAGTCGGAGGGGCATGGACGCATGCGTCGCCCGCTCGATCCGCTTCAAAGCGCGGGCTGCGATGCCGCCACCCTCCTCACCGCAATTCCTCCCCGGCGACCGTTTGCATGACGCGCTCTCGCGAACTGATTTTCAGCCTGAACGGTGTTACACTTAGTTGTCCGATCAAACAATGAATAGTTTCTTGCACGGGCGCGTGAGCGTCGTCGTGGGCGATATCACGGAGCAGGCGACAGACGCTCTGGTGAATGCCGCGAACTCGACGCTGCTCGGCGGCGCGGGCGTGGACGGTGCGATTCATCGTGCGGGCGGCGAACGGATTCTGGAAGAGTGTCGCGTCATCCGAAACACGCGCTACCCGGAAGGGCTGCCTACGGGCGAGGCCGTCATCACGACGGGCGGGCGGCTACGGGCGCGCTACGTGATTCACACGGTCGGCCCCATCTGGGGGCAGCACGCGGGGCGCGAGGCCGAACTGCTCGCCGGCTGCTACCGCAACTCGCTCGCGCTGGCCGTCGCGCACGGTCTGGCCTCGATAGCTTTTCCCGCCATCTCGACGGGGGCTTACGGCTACCCGCCGGAAGAGGCTGCACAGGTGGCGTCGCATGCGATTCGAGAATTTTTGACAACAGAGAGCACGGGCGTCGAGAAGGAAGAAGCGCGCGACAAACTCGCGGAAGTTCGGCTCGTGTTTTTTTCGCCGCAGGGGGGGGGGATTTTTTTACGCAATCATAAATTTGAATAAAAGTCGGTTGTCCGTGGCCGGCGATCAGTTGTTCAACTACGTCTTTGTGACTAACAGGAAGCAGCGAAAAACAACTGACCACCGGCCACGGACAAGTCTTGAGGAAAGCGAACAAGTGGAAAACAAGTTGGGGCGCGCGCTGCCCGAAACCTTGAGCGCGTTGGAGCGTCTGTCGTGGAACTACTGGTGGAGTTGGGCGGCGGACGGCGCATCGGTCTTTCGCGATCTCGATCCGCAGGTGTGGGACGAGTGCGAGTTGAACCCGCGCTGCCTGCTGCTCGACGTGTCCGAGTATCGCCTGATGCAGATGGCGACCGACCCGCCATACATCGAGCGCGTGCGTGCGCTCGGCGAGCGGTTCGCGCGCTACATGAATCCGCAGACGAAGACCTGGGCGCGTGAGGGCGCGCCGGGACTCACGCACGAAAACCCTGTGGCCTATTTTTGCGCCGAGTTCGGCGTCCACACTTCGCTGCCGCTCTACTCCGGCGGCCTCGGCATGCTCGCGGGCGATCATCTGAAGTCCGCCAGCGACCTCGGCCTCCCGCTCATCGCCGTCGGGCTGCTCTATCATCACGGCTACTTTCGCCAACGCCTGCGCCGCGACGGCTGGCAGGAGGAGCACTACGGCACGATCAATCCGGCCAAACTTCCCATCCAACTTGTGAACGACGCGGAGACCGGCCAGCCCTTGCGCGTCGAACTGGAAATACGCGGGCGGCTCGTGCGCTTTCAGGCGTGGCAGGTGTTGGTCGGGCGCGTGAAGTTGTATCTGCTCGACTCGAACCTCGAAGAGAACGATCACATTGATCGTCTCATCACAGGGCATCTCTATGGCGGCGACCGCGAGACGCGCTGCGTGCAGGAGATGGTCTTAGGCATCGCCGGAGTCCGCCTGCTGCGCAAGCTCCGTATCGAACCGCACGTCTTCCATCTCAACGAAGGCCACTCCGCTTTCCTCACGCTCGAACTGACGCGCGAATTGGTCGAGCAGGGCAAGACCTTCGCGGACGCCGCGAGAGAGGTGCGCGCTCGTTGCGTGTTCACGACGCACACGCCGGTGGCCGCCGGTCATGACGAATTTCTGCCGGCGCTCGTCGAACATTGTTTCGGGCGCGGCTACACCGAATCGCTCACGCTCACGCACGAACAGTTTCTCGATCTCGGCCGCGTACAGGCGGGCGACGAAGAGGAGTTGTTCGGCCTGACGCCGCTCGCCCTGAAGATGTGCCGCGCGACGAACGGCGTGAGCCGCAAGCACGGCGAAGTGTCGCGCGAATTGTGGCAGAAGATGTTCCCCGCGCGCGGCGTGGATGAAGTGCCGATCACGCATGTGACGAACGGCGTCCACGCGCCGACGTGGGTCTCGCCGCTCCTGCGCGGCTTGTACGAAAAACATGTCGCGGCCGATTGGGAGGAGCACGAGTGCGAGGCTGAAGTCTGGCAGCGCGGCGTGGCACGCATCCCCGACGAGGAATTGTGGCACGCCCATCGCCTGATGAAGCAAAAGCTCATCGCCTTCATACGCGAGCGGCAATACTTCGCGCGCCTCCAACGCGGCGAGGGCATGGAATTCGTCGAGGCGGCACGCCGTACGTTCGACCCGGATGCCTTGACCATAGGCTTCGCGCGACGGGTCGCGGCCTACAAGCGTTGGAGTTTGATCCTGACCGACCCCGACCGCCTGCTGAAGTTGATCAACGACGCGGAGCGTCCCGTGCAGTTCGTCTTCGCAGGCAAGGCGCACCCGCAGGATCAGGGCGCGAAGCAAATCTTGCAGCAACTCGCGCTCTGGAAACTCGACCCGCAGGTCATCAACCGCACGGTCTTCCTGCAAGACTACGATCAGGAGATCGCGCGCAAACTCGTGCAGGGCGTTGACGTGTGGTTGAACGTGCCGCGCCGCCCGCTCGAAGCCTCCGGCACGAGCGGCGAGAAAGTGGCGATGAACGGCGGGCTGAATTTCTCCATCCTCGACGGTTGGTGGCCGGAAGGCTACGACGGGACGAACGGCTGGGCGATTGCCGACATGCACGCCGAAGCCGACCCACAGGAGGGAGAGGAACGCCACACGCGCGAGGAGGATGTGCGCGATGCCGAGTCGCTCTATCGTCTGCTCGAAGAAGAAGTGGTGCCCGCCTACTACGAGCGCGACGCGGGCGGCGTCCCGCGCCGCTGGGTCGGGATGATGAAGCGCGCCATCAAGACGCTCGTGCCCGCTTTCAACAGCGACCGCATGGTGCAGGAGTACGCGCAGAAGATTTACACGGGCGCGGCGGCGAGCGAAGCCACGGAAGTTCTGCACGTCCCGGCCGGGGTGTGAAACGAATGGAGGGCGAGCGGATGACGGAGACGAACGGCACGAAGCACACGACCACACAGACCGACGCCACCGACGGCGAGGTGGGCGACCTGGAGACCGCCGGGGAGACGACCGCCGCCGAGATGATCGGCGGCAAGCCGGACACACGACCCGCCGGCGTCGACACGATAGCCGACATCAAAATCTCCGACGAACGGGAGTAAGAAAAATGATGAAGTAGGAATGATGAATGATGAAGTGAAAGCAACTTGTCTTCCGTTCATCACTCATCATTCCTACTTCATCATTTCCTCTCTCTCTGCTCGCTCCGTATCCTCTGTGTCCGCGGTGGTGAGATTCCTTCATCTTGAACCGCACCCGATTCCCAGTCGCTATCAATATAATCAAACCAAAATCATCTTCACGCCCGCGACGATGAGCACCACGGCGAGCAGGCGGCGAATCGTCACGCTCGCCAGCCGCCGGCTGCCGAACTCCGAGCCGACGATGCCGCCTATGATGGCCGCCACAGCGAAGTAGGGAAGCGCGTTCGGGAGCGCCTGCAAGTTGGTCAGGTTTCCCGCCAGCCCTGCGATTGAGTTGACGAGGATGAACGCGGCGGAGACGCCAGCCGTGCGTCGCGTGTCAGCCCAATTCATCAACAGCAGCAGCGGACTCAAAAATATTCCGCCGCCCACGCCCGTCAACCCCGACAACAATCCGATCAAGCCGCCGAGGAGCATCGCCGCCGCGAGCGGTACGGTGCGCTCCGCCGCTGCCGCTTCGGCCTTCGCCCGCGTGTACAGAAAGAGGCGTATGGCCGCATAGAGCAGCGTGAGTCCGACGATCTGTTTGTAGATCGCGGCCGGCAAAGTGAGCGCGCCGCCGACGAAGGCGAGCGGGATCGAGGCGACGGCGAAAGGCCAGAAGAGCGGCCAGTGGAAACAGCCCGCGCGCCAGAAGCGAAAGGTGGCGATTGATGCGACGAGGACGTTCAGGCAGAGCGCGGTCGGCTTCATCGTGACGGGCGCGAGTCCGAAGAGAGCCATCGCGGCCAGATAGCCTGACGCCCCGGCGTGCCCGACCGAAGAATAGAGCGCGGCGGCGGCGAGGATGAGCAGCGAGAGGATGACAACGTCGGTCGTGTTCATAGGGGAGCGGCCGAAGGGGCGAAGGGCGTGCGCTGGGGGGACGGAAATTTTTAAGTGGCCGCGACGGGTTCGCCTGAGAGTTTGAGGTGCGTGACGCGATTCTTGCCGCTGTTTTTGACTTCGTACATCGCCTCGTCGGCCAGCTTGATCATGATGTCCACGGTGCGCGGCGGCGTCGTCCACGTCACCACGCCGATGCTGAACGTGATCGGCCAGCCATACTCGCGCATCGCGTTCATGATGCTTTGATGGACGCGCGCGACGACCACCTGCGCCGACTCCTCGCCCGTCTCCGGCATCAGGATCACGAACTCGTCGCCGCCGAGTCGTGCCACCACGTCAATCTCGCGGATGTTGTTTTTGATCGTCTGCGTCACGCTCCGCAGCACCATGTCGCCGATGCTGTGGCCGTAGTTGTCGTTGATGAGCTTGAAGTCGTCCACGTCCATGTAGGCGACGGTGAAGGGATGTCGATGGCGGCGCGCGCGATTGATCTCCTGCTGTGAGGCCTCGAAGAAGGAGCGGCGATTGATGACGCCGGTGAGGTCGTCCGTGCGCGCGAGTTCGCGCTCATGGTCGTGCGAGCGGCGCAGCGCGGAGACGAAGTAAGTGACGAAGAGAAAAGCCGCGAGTTGCGCGAACACATTGAAATAGAGGATCAAGGGGCGTTCGTCGAAGTGGCCGTTGATCCGTTCGGTGAACAAATAACCGGCCGCGCTGGCGATTGAGACGAAGACGGCCGCGCGTCGCCCGACGAGCCACGCGACGAGCGAGATGGGCAACAAATAGAAAATATAGAACGCGATGTCCGGCCCGGTCAGGTAATTGATGACGCTTTGCAGGACGACGAGGAGCAGACCGAGGATGAACAGAAATGATTTTGAACGCTTGCCGAGACGTTCCAGGATCGTCATAAAAAACAATTCTCCGAGCGGTCTGGGGGTAAACGCTGAGAGCACGTTTGTATAACGCGCCCGAGTTTAACCTTTTGCTTCGATGTCCGCATCATGTTTTTGGGTTGTCGGCGAATAGTTCGGCCAGTAGCCGTCGCGAAATGGACGAACCTTTGAACGCCGTTAACGGCCGCCGCGAATGATTCACGCGCCCGCGCCGCCGTGTTAGACTTTTGACCCTGGTCAATCGCCGTCGCGCGTCCAAGAGCGCGAGTGTTTCCCTTGAGCCGTCTGTCCAAACCTCTTCGATGAAAACCTGCCCACAATGCGGAACGAGTTACGAGAGCGCGGCGACGTTTTGCCCGCGCGACGGGGACGTGCTGGAAGAGACGGAAGCGGGCGAGGAGATGGTCGGGCGCGTGCTCGACGGGCAGTACGAGATCGAGTCGTTCATCGCGCGCGGCGGCATGGGCACGCTCTACCGCGCGCGCCACATCCTCCTGGGCGACCGCGTCGCGATCAAAACGCTCAAACCGGAGATGCGCAACAACACCGAATGGCTGCGCCGCTTCCAGCGCGAGGGGCGCGCCGCGCGTCGCTTCCGACATCCGAACGCCGTGACGGTTTACGACCTGCGCACGGGCGCCGACGGCCTCACCTACATGGTGATGGAATACGTCGAAGGCCAATCGCTCGACAAGGAGTTGAAGGAGCGCGGGCGGCTCACGCCGGTCGAGTCGTGGCGGATTCTCGAACCTATCGTCGGCGCGCTTGAAGCCGCGCACGCGCAGGGCGTCGTCCACCGCGACCTCAAACCGGAGAACGTGATGCTCAACCGCACACCCGCGGGCGAGTTGCAGGTGAAACTGCTCGACCTCGGCATCGCGAAGTTGCGCGATGTGGCCGAGACGCAGGTGGGCGACGGCGCGGGCGGCGCGCTCACGTTGGCCGGACAAATTCTCGGCACGCCTTATTACATGTCGCCCGAACAGTGGGGCGAGCCGTCGCGCGACGGCTCGCCGGAGATCGACGGGCGCGCCGACATCTACAGCCTCGGCGTCATCTTCTACGAGTTGATGACGGGCGCGAAACCTTTCGTGGGCTACACGCTCGGCGAGTTGCGGCAGGGGCACGTCAGCCGCCAGATGCCGCTTTTACACACGGTCGTCGCGGGAGTGCCGGAGGAGTTCGCGCGGGCGGTCGAACGCGCGATGGCGAAGGATCGCGCGGATCGCCCGGCGACGGCCGGCGTGTTTGCCGCGGAGATGCGCGCCGCGCTCGGCCTCGCATCGGGGATTCAGCAGACGACGGAGACGAACAGCCGAAGCGGCGACGCCGCCGCGCCCGTCGTGCTGCCCGACTTTGAATCGTCGCAGACGCTCATACGCGAGAACGCCACGGCTGGAACGAACGCGCCGCGCGCGAGCGTCGAGACCGCGCCGCCCGTCGCGGCATCGCCAGTGGTGGCGGCGACCGCCGTCATGGAGCAGCAGACGGGCGCACGTGTGCCGAGTGCGCCGCCGCAGCCCTCGCCGCTCGCCACTCACGCGCAGGCTTACGCGCAAGGCGCGGCGCGACGCTCGCCGTTTAAGTTGATCGTCGGGGGCGCGCTCGCACTTCTACTGGTCGCGGGCATCATCGTGGGCGGCTGGCTCGCGTGGAATAGTCTGCGTGCGCGGAGCGCGGCGGGAAATGAAGAGAGAGGTGCCAGTGCGACGGGCGGGACGACGGTCGAACCACCGGCGCGTTTCGAGTTGATGAACTACTGGGTCGAAGTCTACGACGACGACGCGGCGCAGAGTGAGGGGCGGCGCGTCGCGGGGAAAGAGTTATGGTTGCCGTCGGGGCAGCAGTTCAAGTTTCATTTCGTGACGCGCGAGCGCGGCTATCTCTACATCGTCGGCCCCGGCGTGGGAAACGCGCCGACGACTTTTCTGACCGCGCGCCCGGCCGGCATCTTGAAGACGAACCTCGCTGCGGCGGGCGCGGATTTCACTTTCCCTTACGGCGACGGCCAGGTGCTCGAACTCGACAAAAATCCCGGCACGGAAGAGTACGTCGTCATTTTTTCGCGGACGCCTCTGCTCGCGCCCGCCTTTCTCGCGACCGAATCGGGACACGAACTGACGCCCGCCGAGTTGAAAGAGTTGGAAGACTTGCGCGCGCGCTCTAAAACCGCACTGCCCGTCGCAGACGTAAAGCCTTCGGATGCGCAGGAGGGCGGGGCGGGGGCGTCGGTGTCCGTCGTCGTGGAGGCGTCGGCCGCGCCCGTCGAGCCGGTCATCTTCGATATTCGTATCGAACACCGTTAATCTCAGGCGGGTCGCGCGCGCGCCGTTCCGTACGCGCCCGCTAATGATCATCACACGCGCCTCTGCTTTGGCAGTGGAAGAGTGGAAGGAGTGGTTCCTAACATGCGTCGTAAACTTTTCTCACAACTTCTCTCACAATTTCTTCTGGTCGCGCTCGCCGTCGCTGTCCCGACCCGCGCGCAGGAGGGGCAGCAACAAACGCAGCCGCCGGACGAAGAGATCACGACGCGCGGTGCGTTTCTCACGACGCGCCCGAAGGCTTCGAACAAAGTGGTGGCTAAAGCGAGCGGCGGCGCGGGCGCGGCCGTGACGACGCCGGAGACGACATCCGCCCCGGCCGTTGCCGCGAACACTGCGCCGAGGAACGCGAAAAAGAGCGTCGCGAAGTCGTCCGGCAAAGCGGCGACGAGAAAGACGGGCGGCAAGGTCGTTAAAGATGAGAGCGCCGCGGCAGACTCGAAGACTTCCGGCGTCGCCGAAGCGGGCGCGATTGAGAACGCGAGCATTGAAGCGAAGCCGCGCCCGATTGGTCTGGGCTACACCTTCTTTACGCTCGGCGACAACGGCCTGCCCGTTCGCACCGACCCGGCGCGCGAGTTTCGCACGGGCGAGGCCATCCGCATCGCGCTCGAAACCAACACCGACGGCTACCTCTACATCTTCCACACCGAGAACGACGGCGAGCCTTCGATGATCTTCCCCGACACGCGACTCGGCGGCGGCGGCAATTTCGTACGCGCACACGTCCCCTATCAGATACCTTCGAGCGAAGAGACCACGGAAGAGACGCGCTGGTTCGTCTTCAAAGACCCGCCCGCCGCCGAACGTCTCTACATCGTGCTCGTGCGCCAGCCGCTCGCGGGCGTGCCGACGGGCGCAGCCCTCGCCAACTATTGCTTCGAGGCCGGGCACACTTGCCCCTGGCGTCCGGCCGCGAGCGTCTGGACGGAACTCAAGTCGGCGCAGGAGCGAGAGCAGGTGGCGGTGAGTAAAGTTAAAGATCAGGGACGCGCGATTACCGCGGACGAGCGCGAGGCGACGACGCGCGGCCTCGGTCTCGCGGCCGGTGCGCCGACGCCCTCCGTCATCCGCATGACCGCCTCTGCAAATTCCAAGATGCTCGTTACGGCCATTGATTTGATTCATAAGTAAGCACGGAGATCGACATGAAACCCCGAAGTATTATCTTGACGTTCCTACTCGCCTGCGCCGTCGTCTTTGCGCCGTTCGGCTTTGCCATCGCTCCCGCGTTCGCACGCGCTTCGACGCCCGGCGCGCAGGGCGAGCAGCCCGGATCGGGTGTGGAGTCTTTGCGGCAGGGTCGCAGATTGTTGAAGCAGGGCAGGGCGGATCAGGCGCTCCCTTTGTTGGAATCCGCGCTCAGGAGTTTCACGGCGGCGGGCGCGGTGCGCAGTCAGGCCGCGACGCACGACGCGCTCGGCGACCTCTATTCGCGGCAGGGGCAGCATCGCACCGCGCTGACGAATTACCAGAAGGCGCACGAGTTGTTCCAAACGGCGGGCAATAAGCCGGGGTCTGTGATCGCCAAGCGCGTCGTCGGCATCGGCGACGAAGATTTCAACGCCAACCTGATGCTCGCCAAGATCGGAGAGGCGCACTACCGCGCGGGCAACGTAGAGGAATCGGGCGCGGCCTACGCGCGGATGCGCGTGACGAAGCCGGACACGGGCGCGCTCAGTGTGGCGAAGAAAGGCGGCGGCCTGTTCGGCAGCCTCAGCGGAATCGGTCGCAGCGTCGCGCGCGGCGAGGTTTCCGCCTCGACCGGCGTCAGCGCCGTCGGCACGATCAGTCAGGTGCAACAGACCTTTGAACTCTACCGCCAGAGCATCCTCTACGCGACCTACGAACTTGGACTTGGCCGCGTCAACTATTTCAACGACGAATTCGCCGAAGCACGCAAACATTTCGCCAACGCGCTCGACGCGGCGAGCGGCAACGTCCCGCTCATCGGCAAGATCGGGCAGATGCGTCGCTTCCGCGTCGCGGCCAACACGAGCCTCGGCGACGTTGCGCTCCGGCAGGGCAACATCAAAGACGCGCTCAAGTTCTACACAGACGCGGCCAAAGGCGCGCAGGCCGACAAACGACTCGACCTCCAGTGGCCGGCGCAGCGCGGCGTCGGCAAGGCGAACCTGTTGCTCGCCGCGCAGGCCTCGGATGCAGGAAAGCGCGCGAAGGCTTTGCAGGATGCTTTCGCCGCCTACCGCGCGGCGTTGCAGACCATCGAGACGATCCGGCAAGGGTCGCTGCGCGCAGACGAAGCGCGCACGACTTTTCTCGCCACCACGCGCGACGTGTTCGACGAGGCTTCGGGCGCGCTCGCGGCGGCCGCGCTCAATGCGGCGACGGACAAAAACGCGCCGCTCGCGGGCGATGCGCTCGCCCTTGCGGCCGAGTCTTTCCGCATCGTCGAGCAGGGGCGCGCCCGCTCGCTCCTCGACATGCTGAGCGAAACCGGCACGACCATCAGCGAAGGCATCCCCGCCGAACTTCTACGGCGCAAGCAGGAGAACCTCGAACGCCAGCAGGAGATCGCGCAGCAGATCACGGGCGTCAGTTTGACGGGCGAGCCACCGACGGAAGGCATCGAGAAACTCGAAGAGCAACTTGAAACGCTCTCGGTCGAATACGACAGTCTGGAAAATCAGATCAGGGCGGCCAGCCCGCGCTACGGCGCTCTGACCTCCGCGCAACCGCTGACGCTCGCGGAGGTGCAGCAGAAGGTCTTGGACGCCGACACAGTGCTGCTCGAATACAGTCTCGGCCGCGAACAGTCGTACCTGTGGGCGGTGACGACCGGCGGCGTCACGCTGCGCCAGTTGCCTGCGCGCGACAAGCTCAACACGCTTGCGATGGCCTTGCGAGACAAGATCGTGCCGCAGAGTTTGCGCCGCGCGCTGCTCGACGCGGGCGGACAGACGCGCGGCCTGTCGGAAGAGCGCGGGCTGGCCTTGTCCAACAACGCGACGACCGCCAACGTCGCCGCCTTCGCCGAAACTTCGGGTGCGCTTTACCAGAGCACGGTCGCGCCCGTCGCTTCTCTGATCGCGAACAAGCGTCTGCTCATCGTCGCCGACGGCGCGCTCAACTACGTCCCGTTCGAGTCGCTCGTGACGGCCACAGGCGGCGGGGGCGACTATTCGACGCTGCCTTATCTCGTCAAGACAAACGAAGTGGCCTATGCGCCGTCGGCGTCGGTCGTGGCCGTCATCAGGCAACAGGCTGCGAGCGTTGGGGCGGGGGCGAACTCGCGCGGCCTGCTCCTCGTCGCCGATCCGATCTTCGACTCGTCAGACCCGCGCGCGAAGATTTTGCAGGCGGCGGGCGCGGCCGCTTCCGGCGGCCAATCGGGCGAGATGCTCGCGGTCAACAGCGCGGTCGCGGACTTGACGGGCACGTCGAACGCTGCTGCGGTCGTCAGCAACGTCAAACTCGCGCGCTTGAACGGCACGCGCGCAGAGGCGCAGCAGATCGCCGCGCTCGCGCGCACGTCCGGCCTCGCGCCGGACATCTGGCTCGACCTCGATGCCAGCGAGAGCAAAGTGAAGACGACGGACGTGAGCAAGTACCGCATCCTGCACGTCGCCACGCACGGCCTGTTGAACACGGAGCGGCCGCAGTTCACGGGCGTCGTCCTCTCGCTCGTCGGCAACCGCAACGGCGACGGCTTCCTGCGCACGGATGAAATCTTCAACCTGCGGCTTGGCTCGCCGCTCGTGATGCTGTCGGCCTGCGAGACGGGACTGGGCAAGGAACGCAGGGGCGAGGGCATCATCGGCCTGACGCGCGCCTTTATGTACGCGGGCGCGCCCACCGTCGGCGTCAGTTTGTGGTCGGTCTCCGACACTTCGACGGCGGATTTGATGACAGACTTCTACAAGCGCCTGCTGACCAAACAGTCGCCCGCGCCGCCCGCCGCGATGCGCGCCGCGCAAGTCGCCATGATCGAGCGAAAGAAATACAGCGCGCCGTTCTACTGGGCTCCCTTCGTGCTCGTCGGCGATTGGCGATAAGAGACAGCGTGCGAGCTAACACCGACGAGCCGCAATAAAACATAGCCGCTCGCGCGGCCATCACCCGCCGACGCGGCGTGGCGTAGACAGTTGTCAACGCCGCGCCGCCCTCGCTTCTGTGCCTCGACGTTTGTGCCTCTGTCGGAGGTGCGTTAATATCAAGCGCGTTCCCCGCAAGAGCAAATTAAATATCTTTATGTGGAGAAAGGTGCGCCGGTTTTTGACTGGCGGAGGCTATTTTCAAATGCCCGACTCTTCGGAAAATCCGACCAACTTCGCGCCCGTGACCG